>JAYELB010000042.1:0-5373 GCA_034717055.1 Methanobacteriota archaeon | reverse complement strand
TTGCTTGTGCAGTCACTGGCTTGCTGGTGATGGACCAGCTCTCAGGCGGACCGCTCCTGTCGGCTCACAAATTAAGCTGTGAACCAGAATACTATGCTGACATAACGGCAGAAGAACTGCAAGAGTTCCCGTACCTTGCAAAAGCGATAACACAGGGCAAATTCATAGAGTTGAGCCGTGAAGAAGAGGATCGACTGTTAGATCGCATAAAGGCGGGACAATCCGAACAACAGACGACATCATCATCCAAAAAGCTCTACGTCAGAGTGAAAGACGAATATTATGAGGTCAGAACTACGTGGATATAAATCCGGGTGAGTAAACATGAAAAACGAGACGAAACTGAAGATACTGAAAGCATCCTGCATATACGGCGGCGTACTCAGCCTGATTCTTGTTGGTCTGTACGTCTTCTTTGTGGTCGCATTTCCAGGCACCGTGGAATTCATGCTGATTCAGGTCATTCTGCTGCTGACAGGGATCGTATCAGTCGCCATCTTCTCCTATATGCACCTCAATTACGCGAGAGATGATCCGGAAGAGTTCTCATGTCCAATCCTTTCCGGAATCGTCATAACTGCGATCTGCCTCATATCCGGTCTGATCTTCATCATACCCCAGCTGTTTGGCGTATTTTATGGCGATTTAGAGTCTGTAGTTTACATGACCATCTTTTCCACACCGGGGTATATCAGCCTGATTCTTGGCATCCTCTCCGCGTATGTGGTGTTAAGCGGCAGCAGAAAGTCTCCGGAGGGCATCGAGCGGTGGAAGGTCCGGGGGTTGCAACTGAGCACGGTGATTCTGGCAGCAGGAATCGTTGTTTCCGGAATATCCCTATCATCAGGCATTCTTGGAGATACTATGATGCGGTATGAACTCACGGTCGATACATCGGAAGAGGCCACGCTTTTCGTGCCACTGCCTGTTGATGAGTCAAATAACGTGACTGTCGGGCTCATAGATGAGATGGAAGTAATCGAGGGCGACGCTGTGTGGGATATTGTGGATACCGATCACGGAAAAGCGCTGGAGGTTCGCACCAGCACGGGATGCGTACTCTCTGCTCAACAGGAATGCGGGAAAAAGGGCCGGGATGAGGGTCGTGAATGGGCATACAGCCACAATCTCGGCACGCTGTCCGGGGTGGACAGGGCAGCTTACGAAGCATGGGTCTTCTCCTCGAATGCTAATACAACCCTGTACATGGAACTATCGATGGATACGGGTCTGGGAGTCGTATTGAGATACGGTTGCGACGATGTACCCTTAATCGAAGGGTGGCAAACGGTTGCTGTGGACACAAGCATGGTTGAGGCATGGGTGGTGGGTGGATGAAAAACAGATCGAGACTTACGATACTGAAAACATCCGGTATATGTGGGCGGCACCATGATCGCTTTTATCAGCCCCCTCTGGCTCACTTACGCATATACGAAGTACGTTCGTACAGATGGGTGAATGAAGTAGCGATGAGAGCGAGTACGCCGGACAAATTGCAGACGGTACTCCGGGAGTTTGATCCGATACCGGAGAAGCTGATGATGCTTGTGTTGGGGCGGGACTTGCAGGAGTAGTGTGAGATAATCAACGGCATACCACCCCCACTCGCCAGAATGTGATTTACGTTTCACCGAAAATCGAGTTATCCGGATCGGATAGCACATCATGAGCTTTGTTTATCTCTTTCATCTTCTTCTCGGCATCCAGGTCGGTGGACGCTCGGGATGACAAAGCATGAAAAGTCTGCGATATGCCTTCTTTATCTCGTCCCGGCTGGCATCCGTGCTTACGTCGAGCACTTTATAGTAGTGTGGGCGAGTGCCATCTTTGGCACGTCCGGCACGTTTTTGTGGGTCTCGCGTCTCTTTCCGTCGCGTTTTTGGTCTTCGCGTCTTTTTCTTTGTGCTCTTTGAATTATCAGTAAGGGCAACTTCGATCAGGGCATCCGCCCGCGTAATCTGATTCAGCACTCACATACCCCCCGAATGATAACACCTGTTCGCTCTTGCTGCCATATCGATAGATGGTTATGCCCTTGCATCTCAATTCGTACGCCAGCAGAAACGCTTTTCTCACATCCCCAGTGCTCGCATCTTTTCTCAGATTGATCGTCTTTGAGATTGCATTGTCCACAGACTCCTGAAACGCTGCCTGCATCCTGACATGCCAATCCGGATCAATATCCAGAGCGGTAACAAACAGATCCTTCACATCTTTTGGGATGTCAATATCCTGCACAGAACCGGTCTTTGCGATCGCAATCATCAGGTCCCTGCTATAAAATCCCCTCTCTCTGGCAACCCTTTCAAATACGGGATTGACTTCCACCAGTCTCGCATGATCAAGAACAGTTCTGACAAAAGAAACAGCAAATATCGGCTCGATCCCTGATGTTGTTCCTGCAATAATCGAGATGCTTCCTGTTGGAGCAATGGTTGTCAGGGTTGCGTTTCTCATATTCGTGCCTTTCCATATACTCTCATCGATGTTGGGAAATGGTCCCCGCTCCTCACCAAGCCTGACAGATGTCTCCCTTGCAACACTCGTCATAAATCTCATCAATTTCCTGCCAAGATTCAGTGCAACATCCGAATTGTATGGTATCCCAAGTTCGAGCAGCATCTCTGCAAATCCCATGACGCCAAGACCGATCTTCCGGTTTGCTCGGGTCATCTCTCCAATTTGGGGCAGGGGATATCTGTTCGCGTCGATCACACCGTCAAGGAAACGAACCCCGATCTCGGTTAAGTCTCTCAATCGTTCCCAGTCGATATCGTTCTTTGGAACGATCTTTGCTAAATTTATCGATCCGAGATTGCATGATTCCCAGTCCAGTAGAGGGACCTCTCCACATGGGTTTGTGGAATCTATCGGATATTTTGGAGTTGGGTTGTGTGCATTGATCTCGTCAAGAAAGACCAGACCAGGGTCGCCGGTTCTCCACGCCATCGTTGCTATCAGATCAAAGACGTCATCCGCACCAAGACTTCGTACGCATTCATTGTTTCTCGGATTGATCAACTCATAATCCCTGTGCTTCTTCACCGCTTCCATGAAATCATCATTTACGCCAACAGAAATATTAAAATTCCTTAAAACTCCTTCTTTTTCCTTGGAAGTTATAAAATTTAGGATATCGGGATGGTTTACGTTCAGGATGCCCATATTTGCCCCGCGTCTCCGCCCCCCTTGTTTGATGACATCGGTTGTCACATCAAAGATGCGCATGAACGAGACAGGACCTGATGCGCTTCCCATCGTTGATCGCACGATATCTCCTTTTGGCCTCAATCTTGAGAATGAGAATCCACATCCTCCGCCGCTCTGCTGAACGATCGCCATCGCCTTCAATGCGCCGAAGATATCTCCGATCGAATCAGGAACAGGTATCACGAAACATGCACTGAGTTGACCGAGTTCCGTACCCGCATTCATCAATGTCGGGGAATTTGGCAGGAATTCGAGGTTCTTCATCGATGAGTAGAATTTCTTCTCAAATTCCTCTGATTTACCTGAAATTGCCTTCGCAACCCTTCCGAACATCTGATCCGGCGTCTCGGTGATGTTTCTTGCCTCATCTCTCATCAGATATCTCTTATTCAGCACCTCTATCGCATTGACTGTTAACTTCAGTTCATCACAGACCCTAAAGAACTTCTTTGCGTCCCTGATTTCGCTTCTTCTCTCCCTGTGCAGGGTGTAGTTTTTCGCCACCTCATACAATCCGTGTCTGACAAGAACCTCCTCCACGATATTCTGCACATCCTCAACGGTCGGAATGCCCCCAATTCGTTTCTCGATCAGTGCGACAACTTCGTCTGTAAGTTTTTTGACGAGTTTTTCATCGTTTGCGTCTGTGGCGCGGACTGCTTTGTGTATAGCGGCAGTTATCTTCTCTTTTTTGAAATTGGTAATTCTCCCGTCCTTTTTCAGGATATTATTCATGCGATTCTCTCTGTTGTGTTGTTATATTACCTTTTCAATCGGCAGCAATTCCGGCTACGGTTGCATGAGGTTTTTGGGTGTTGAGGTGGGCTTCAGGTAAGATATTCGTGTTCTCCGGTCAAAGATCGAGGCGAGTCAACAGCCCCCTTTTTTTGTACTATCCTGCACCCCAGCCAGCCGCCCTGGGGGATGTCCGGAATCGTAAGAGCAGAAATCTATTTCGATGGATGAAGCTAATTATGCTGTGCAAGAAGCTTCAGCGATTCTTGCGATGGTGGAAGCTCCCCCTACGCCACTGCCGCCGCCTTTTCTTGAAGCCAAAGGTTTATCAGCGTCTCTGTTGACACTCCTTCTTGTCGTGCCCGAGTTCGCAGCTGAGCGAGCAGGTCTTTTGCAACAGCACAATATACCTTGCTTGAGCGGATGTCTATAGCCACACCCATATCTTCCATCTGATCTTCGTAGTCGGCAGTGCTGTGGGAGTCCCAGAACGCCCAAAACTCTTCGAGCGAACCGAAGTCCTCTGGCAACGGGTCACATTGGGTGGCTTGTTTCTTATTTTCTGGCATAACTTTTTCTCTCTTTTTCGTCCATGTCACGAGCATTTAAGATTAGTGCTTTATTCGTCCGTTTGTGGATGAAAACACTTGTCAGGTAACGTCCGGCTTCTGTCTGCCCAAATGCCCTATAAACATCCTCTCCACAGAAGTGTCCTCTGTGCATCTTTTTGACCTTTGGCTTGTTGGCAAAGACTTCATAGGGCGTCGGTTGGTGGGCAGTGGTGTTTGGATTCGATCTTCCCTATAACATCATCCAGCCATACGAGTTCAGTGATCTTCATCGATGTGGTTTTATTTGCAGTATCGTACATTGTCCTCATCACCGCATGATGTTTGATTTAAGATAATTATTTATTTAGCTTTGAATAGAAACATAATTATATGAAACATTTATTTTCTTTGCAACCCTCTTCAAAGGTTCATCAGTCGTATATATTTTGAGCTTACGTCTATTTGCGGTAGCTAATATAAAACAATCAACGAGAGAAAGGCTAAATATGCTAAATCTTGTACGATATAGGCTTGCTTTGAAAGAATCGTTATCATCTAAATTTAATATATTAATAGAATCAAGTGATTTCATTTTTATGATATAATTCTTTGACAGTTTTTTGTTTATACCCTTCTTTGTCATCAATTGATAACAGGTTTCTGCAATTACAGGTTCAATGATGTACCCAGCTTTCCCTCGTTTTATTATTTCGTTCCATGGGCGAATCCATTTTTCCGGCAAACTGGCAGTAAGCGCCAATGTAAGGAACCCTGTGTCAAACAAATAGCCAGTTGCCATGGAATCAGCCATCTTCAAGCAAGCAGGCTTTCTTAAAAACGACTTCGCCATTTTCATTTGTGGCGTATGTTAAAC
>JAYELB010000041.1:0-5378 GCA_034717055.1 Methanobacteriota archaeon | reverse complement strand
GCTGAGCCGCGGTGTTTCTCCACATGAATTGAGCGCTGGAGGTTGTTTCCGACACGCACCATACCAAGATCGGTGATCGAATCGGAACTGTATGCGATGATCTCGTCCACACCGTAGATCGTGCCGCTTGAGATGATGCAGGTAGCAGGAGCTCTTCGCAGGACACTGAATATGTCATCAACCATACTCTTTAACCTATATTTCGATTCTATAGCCAAGCATATGGCTTCCAGCGAATCAATGAATATCAAATCCGGATTTACAGCCTTTATCTTGCTTTCAAGCAACTTCTTAAAACTTTTGATCAATTCATCAGGCGAGATCTCCACGGTCTTCTGTAGCCGCAGACTCGGATCCGCGATATCGACGAAGACAACCTTACCCTCGTCCTCGAGTTTCCAGAAATCCCAGCCAAACGACGTGTACCATTCTCTCTTTATATATTCGGCCTCTTCTGATGTGAGGACTATCATTCCGGTCTTGCCTTCCATTACGCCGTTGTATATGAACTCCCCACCAAAAGCCGTCTTGCCTGTGCCAGACCCGCCGATGACCACGTTCACAGACTTCTTGAAAAAACCGCCTCCGAGCAGTTCATCATATCCTGGTATGCCGGTTTCCATTCGTTCCATCAATCGCTCATCATCCATTACAATCACCACATCTTGGTTTATGCTGCTTGTTGAAATATCTTTTCATTGACTTCCCTTCAACCGGTAGATTTGAACCGATCCAATGTAGATGCACTCGAAATAATCCTCGTTCTTAAACTTGCCCAGACCTCCGCTCTCGTCATACCGTTCGTGCTCGGCATCCCCGATGTAGATGTAACTGACATTATATCTGTCCAGCAGATCGATCGCAAGAGGTACGTCGCATGTTCTGTAGATCGTATCAGCGTCTTTTACCCTCGGTCCTATTTCATCCCAACCGCGCCCCCACATAACTTCATGCCATCTCCATCCGATGAGAGTCGGCAAGCCAGTGAATGCAGAGACCCTTGAATCGGTGGAGTAGCTATTTCTCCCCGGTGCCTCAAGAATGACTGGCGTTCCCGAAATCTCCCTGCGGATCCACGATATCGCCCGATACTCACCCTTGTCAGACAGGTTCAGATACACTACCCCGTCAAGCGATCGCGGATTGTGGTCGAGTGATATCCTCTCGGCGGTGATGGTGAATGAACAGATACCACATGAGGCGAAGAGTATGCAGAAGAAGATGACCCAGATCGTTTTATTACCGCTATTTCTGATGCTTCTGCGTTTTGACAATGATATGCTCCGGTACAGGCAGTATCCTGATGCGATACCCCATAGAATCCAGATCTGAAGGTACAACTTAAATACTGTGTTCATGCGCTCGTTGGGGGAATTAAAATGATCATCAAGATAGACTATCTCACAGAAGATTGCAAGCAGCGAGCCTACCAGTACGAGAACCATAATGAATCGATCGCTTTTCATATCCTCGTGAACCTCGTGAAATAAGATATATATGCAGAGTAGAGTAAGGGGGATGGTGAGGATCAGCGTCTGGAAGAAGATCATGGAGAGCGCGGCTACCGGGATTAAGGCAACCACATACCTCCTGTCGAGATCCAGGCGCAAGAACAGGAATGAGAATATCAGAAATAGGAACAGCGCGAATATCTCTATGAACTCGATCAGCAGTGTATGTTGGTACACGATCCCGATTCCCGATCCGGATGCACCTGCGCTCTGAAAATCCAGATAAAACGGCATGAAAAGGAGAATGCTCAGGATGGCAACGGTTGCAATAGGAACTGGCGCATTCCTAAGGGACGCGGCGTGGTACTGCTGAACCAGGACGATTGATGTGAAGACGATCAGATATGTCGGGTAGTCCCACACATTCATCGGAAAGAGCACGCCTATTGCAAGCGCGGACAGGATTATTCCTGCGAGGATACGAGCCCGGCCGATCCCGTATATTTTCATCCCGCTTTCGTCAGACCTGTGAATGTTTAACATCAGCACGAGCACAAGCAACTGAAACGGGATCGAGATAACATGCGGGTGCATATCACCGAAAGTGAAACTGAAGTACGGAAACTCGTTGATCGTGTCCGGTATAATCCTTGTCGACTCCCAGAGCCCGAAGATATGATCGTGGCTGGCTGTCTGGAGATCAAAGAGGCGCACCGCCATATCAAATACGATATGTGCGTTTGCGATGAAGACAACAAAGATCATCGTAGCTATGCCGTACCTGATCTTCCTTGTCAGGTCATACCCGATGCCAAAGGATGCATTTGCCGCAAGCGCTGCAAACGTGACCAGTCCGAGATTGTAGGTGACCGCGGTTGTGATTCCGGATATCTTGCTCGGTACAGCCACGGTTAGGTATCCAAAATAATAGTAGAAATCCAGCAGTCCTCCCGCGAACCACGGATCATAAGGCGGAAAGTGATTGCTCCGCATGACTGCATTTAAGAATGCGAAGTCCATGAACTTCTCGCCAAAGTTGATAATTTCGGGACTGCACACACGTATCGCCAGAAAAATAATGAAAGCTACGAAGAAGACGATTTCATTTCTGATAATCACGTCTCTTCTGACATTCATCTCGCTTTTGCAGTAGATTATGCATAGCAGTGATAAGGCGCAGAGAATCGCAAGAGCAAGCAGGACTGTTTCCCTGCTGAAGGACAGTGGATATGAGAGGATCCATACGAGGTATGAGAGTATCAGAATTCCTGCGATCTTTGATATGCAGTATCCGCGGTCAGTGAGATTTTTGCAGACGATAGAGACGATCGGGAATGCCGCCATGCCGATTACGAGGATCAGCACATACCAGACGATTATCTCGGTCAACATGTGGTCTTATATGGCATGGCGGTGAATATCAACACATGCCTATCGTGGAGTCGAGCGCCGAACTTGCAGTGCGGTTCGTTATTGAATTGTTCTGGATCTATGCGTGCATCTATGCGGTTCGATCAACAAAACTGATATACTGGAAGCAGTGCTGGTACATTGTTCTATTTGGCTGCCTGATACATGCCGCATATATTGTGGTCGTGCTTGCCGAGATTCCATACGCCGATATACTTTCCGGAATACTTCGGAACATCGGGATGGGGGTCGTTGCCGTTGGAATCCTGATGCTTGCAAAGAGGACGAAGGAGATTATGGGGTAGGATAACTAAGATGCCAACCAGAGCAGATATCTTAATCGAAGCGCTGCCATACATCCAGGAGTTTGCAGACTCGATCATAGTGATCAAGATCGGGGGCAATGCGATCGTTGAGCCGTCGATCCTTGATGACATCGTCCGCGACGTGATCCTTTTACAGTACATCGGAATCCATCCGGTCATCGTGCACGGCGGCGGTCCTGAGATATCTGAGAAGATGAAGCGCCTCGGTAAGAGACCCGAATTCGCAGGTGGCTTACGCATAACAGATGACGAGACCCTTGAAATCACGCGCATGGTGCTTGTCGGGAACGTGAACACGAGAATCGTCTCGCTCATCGGCAGGTACGGAGGTAAGGGCATCGGGCTTTCAGGAAAGGATGGCAGGCTGATCCTTGCCAAAAAGAGGGCACCGATGATCGTTCCGGGAACCAGTGATGAGATCGATCTCGGCTGGGTCGGTGAGACTGAGATCATCAATCCTGAGATCCTGATGATCACATCAGGGCGCGGATACATCCCCGTGATCGCGCCGATTGCTGTAGATCTCGCAGGAAACAGTCTTAACCTGAATGCAGACACGGTATCAGGGGATATCGCTGCTGCCATATCTGCAAAGAAACTGATTCTGCTAACAGACGTGGTAGGGGTGCTTTCGGATCAGTCTGATATGGATACGCTTATATCACACATCCCAGTGTCAGTGGTGGACGACCTGATCAAGAACGGCACGATCCGCGGCGGGATGATCCCAAAGATCCGCGGCGGGGTCTGCGCGATCCGCGGCGGGGTCTCGAAGGTGCACATCATCGATGGCAGCAAGCCACATTCACTCTTGCTTGAACTGCTCACTGACGAGGGGATTGGCACGATGATGGATTGAGGATGTTTCTTTTTACACCCCAAGTTCCCGTGCGAGTTCCTCAAAATTCCTAATTTTGGCATTATCGCATTTACCCTCTTCAATCTGATCCATGAGGTCTTTATCAGAGAGTACTTCCCTCGTTCGCACAATTGACTCGCATTCGTCCATATACATGGTTATCCACCTGATTTCAGCTGTTCCATATATACATATACATATCCTTTGCATCATCGGACATCTCCACCAGATGGATTAATGTGCCTTGGGATGTTAGACTAATCATCACCCACACTATGGGCGTGTGGCCTAGCCAGGATAGGGCGGCAGTCTCCTAAGCTGCACATCAGGGGTTCGAATCCCCTCACGTCCGTTTTACACCCAAGAAGGGAGTTTTCATGACCGAAATCATCGTATATACAACCAGCACATGTCCGAAATGCAAGAAGCTGAAGAGTTATCTGAAATCAGTAGCGATCGAATACATAGAAGCAGATATGTCTACGCCAGCAGCGCTCACAGAACTGCGCGTAAACGGTGTGTTCACGATGATGGCGCCTGTTCTGCAGGTCGGAGATTCGTTTCTGACCCTTGACGAGATGTTTGACGGGGATCGGGTCCGGGAGGATGTGATCGATGATCTGACGGGGCGCACACCATGAAACGCCAGTGTCATCCGCAAGAGACTGTGCAGAAGACGCTTGACTGGAAGAGCGTGCCGCAGATGTCCAGGGTTCGGACAACGGACGGGCATGTGATGGACTGGGACCGGCACGCAATCGTAGCCCAGCTGTTAAAGGAGACGCAGCTTTCCAAGCGATTTTACAGGATCGATCCGATAACCGAAGAGGAGGCGGAAGAGATTGCAAAAGAGGTGGAGGCGCGCATCAAAAAGATCGGTCTGAAAAACCTATCAGGTCCGCTCGTGCGCGAACTCGTCAACGTAACCCTCCTTGAGCGCGGGCATCCGGAATGGCGAAACATCTCAACAAGGGTGGGGACTCCAGTGTATGACGCGCACCAGATCGATGTGGGCGAAGGGTTCGAGGCAAACGAGAACGCAAATCTTCAGGAGAATGCGGAAACTTCACACAAGAAGAAGGCAGACAAGATCTCAAAAGAGCAGTATTTGCTCTTGCTGCCGCCGAAACTTTCTGATTTGCATCTGAGCGGGGATATCCACATCCACGATCTCGAGTATCTCGGAACGCGCAGTTTCTGCATGGACTGGGACCTCAGGTACTTCTTCTATTATGGGCTGATGCCGGATGGGAGCGGCACGAAGTCGAGTGTCGCAGGCCCTGCAAAGAAGGCAGAGGTTGCGATTCTCCACGCAGTAAAGGCTCTCGGGAG
>JAYELB010000040.1:0-5414 GCA_034717055.1 Methanobacteriota archaeon | reverse complement strand
CGATGTTCCCTGCTCCGATCTCTCGTCCCGCAATCCAGAAATCGGTCATCGTCCGCTGCTTCTTTGCGAAATGCCACCCGACAGCGATCAACGCTGCGATGTATATTATAAGTAGTGCTATAAATGTATACATTATCTCACCGGGGTCAGTTTAACGTCCTCTATATCCTCAGATGGTGTGACTGCCAGTGGTTTTCGTACTGGCTGCACCGATTCTAGCGCATTCGGACTTGATATCGATTTTCTGAGATATGTTCTATTAACAAATCCATTTACTATACTATTTGTCACTTCGTGCATCGCTCCTATAACCGTAGAAGTAAATTCTTGAATCATATCTTTAGTAACAGGTATGCTGTGTTCTCCATGTGCAACCTTATTCCTTACAAGAAGCAATTTATCTAATTTACCCTTAAATTCTTTTTCAGGTAATTTTTCCAAATAAAAGCTATCTAATATTTTATTTATTACTTTACAATTCACATTTGACTTTGTAGGGATTTTCGTAGTAATAACAACTGGTGATTTGGCATATCTATATAATTTGCTAACAAACTCACGTTTTTTTTCGAAATGTTTCCTCTCATTTGTTAAGTCATATTTAATGTCGATATCATGAATTATTATATTTAAGTTTAGTTCGCCACAGGTCAATTTCAAACTATTCAATTCTCGTATATACATATTGAGACTTTCTACCACAAAACCTTCCCATAATGAATATATTGCAACTACTGAATATTTCTCAATAATCTCAATTTGTTTGTCTGTACAATTACATAGCATAGGTATTGTTCTTATAATCGACAATTCGTTTGTTCTCCAATCCACCTCATGGAGCAACTCTTCTTCTAATCTTATCATCTATAATCAATCGACTTTGAAAATTTCAAGCGAAACTTTAATTCGGTTAATTACTCGACTTTTAGTACCAGACGCCGCTCCTACATTCGCTTTGAATTTATCGTTGCTTATAAGCTGTTTTATTTTTTTAGAGATTTCACTTTGATCCGCTTTTTCATAATGGTCGATATCCGATGCTATTCCAACAGTAATTCCATCATAATAACTCGAAGAAAAAATACCATTTGATGATCTAAAAATACTACTCCCAAGTGGAGATAATATATTTAATGTTCTTTCAAATAAATTCGCTAAATCATCAATATCGAAATTTTCATCTTCGGTTACGCTCTTCATGAATTGTGTCATATACGTAGAAAGTTTGTCACCAGTATTCTTCCAATTATCCGGTTTCTCCCAATTATTATTTACTAATGAAGCAAATCTTAATACCAATTCTTCAAGATATTTTTGCTCAAGTTGCCTGTCAGTTGGTCTTATCAATTCTATAAAGTCGTCCTTTGCAGCCATTCTGTCCAAGAATCTGTTAAATTCGTTAGATGTACCTCTGAAGATACAATTTCTAATTTCTTGATCAGTGAGTATAGATCCTCCAGTATTGAGTCTGTTGAAAAGTTCATACCTCATATCCATTTTACTGTTCCAATTTACTATTTCAATTCTACAAACTGCCCTTTTTATGTTTAGCTGAATTTTCAAGGGAAGCGTATCACTGGTATAATTTTCCAAAGAAGGAACTAACTCGCCTATTAATAGAGTCCACTTGTTTTTATCCGGAATTGTCCTTAGCACTCCGAAAAATGACAATACCGTTGAAATTCTCTGCAAACCATCGACTAATTCCCATTTGCCATCTTCAGTTTCAGCAACATAAATTGAAGGGATGGGTATTCCTAAAATCAATGATTCTATGAAACGCGTTTGCTGTAAATTTGACCACCTGAATAACCTCTGAAATTCTGGATCGATGATTATCTCATCACTTTCATACATGCTCATTATTTCGCCAAACGACATATCCAAACGGACAACTGACAGGCTATTTTTTGTCTCCGTTACTTCTTCTAATATTAAACTGTCAGCACCCATTTCGCCGGTTTCTTCGCCCATTTTAATCGCCTCTATTATTGTCTCTCTCTTAAGTTACCAAATCCTGCACTTAAGTACAGAGCATGTGTATCTCTTTTCACGACCTTACTCTATCTACATGACCAACCGAGTCATGGAAACACGACATCGCCCATGAACCATTATCGCACTGTTCCTTGATATGCGGAAACTCCCTTTGCGGTCATCTGCTTCTTTTCCATTCTCTTGGTCATAAGCTTATGGGCTACATCGAATAGAACACTGTAGGATCAGTCGGCAGTGAAACCGTGTATCAATCATATCCTCTGAAGGTATCCCGATGTTCCCTGCACCGATCTCTCGCCCTGCAATCCAGAAATCGGTCATCGTCCGATGTTTCTTTGCGAAATGCCACCCGACAGTGATCAACGCTGTGACATATATTATAAGTAGTGCTATAAATGTATACATTATCTCACCGGGGTCAGTTTAACGTCCTTTTATCTACGTTTGAGAGATCGAGTTCGATTACATATATGTCTGTCGCTGCTTTTTGTTTGTAACAGATTCGCAGAAGTTTGCCGCGAGATTCTATTGAAACATCCTGTATAGATTCGCCCATGAACCAAATACCAACATCACCACCAACAAAGCCAAATATATCCTCCAGAACCACACCCAGTTATCAGGAAATCCGAAAGACGGGATTTTCAACTTCCCCGCCTCCCTGAGATGTTGGCATTCCATCCGGGCCTCCTTGACCTCTTCAGCATCGTCCATCTCAAGAATGAAACTTCCCTGATACCCACACCCGTTGCACAAATACATCTGACCCGTGTGCGCTGCTGGAAATATATGCCCGCTCTTTATCCCGGCATATTCTACCGACCCTCCGCAGAATGGACATACCTTAAACCCGTAAACACCCTTCATCTCATCAAGGTCAGTTTAACGTCCTTGTATCCGCGTCTGACATCCGGTTCGATCACATATACACTCGTCGTCGGCTTCTCGCCATAGAGTACCATCGTGTCATTATATTTATTGACTCTTATATGGATATCTGAGATGTTCGCAAGCGTTTTCTTGATCTCTGGCGCGATGCTGTGTTTGCATATTGCTATCGTCAGGATCTTATTTGCAGCGGTATACTTCTTATCCGAGAGGATCGTCCTTTTAAGCGCCTGCATGCCGAGCATCGTCTCAAGAATCTCGTAGTCTACGATCTTCACGACGTCTCCGCCTCGCTCTGCCCGCAGTTTCGCAAGCTCTCTATCCAGTATATTGGAGTTGCTTGAGAAGCGTTCCTTGTCATAAGCCACAACAAAATCCTCGGTCACTGGCTCTTCCGGATTCTCCTCGGTCACGACCCGAAATGAGTTCAATTTATCGCTCAACCCGTACTCAAAGACGTTGTTCTTGACCTCGCTCGGACCTGCGCCACTGACTGAGAGTATGACCGCGCTACCACCCTGACTCACAATGTTTGCAGCGGTCAGCATCGGCAGAGTGTAAAAGAAGTTATCGACATTCTCACCGGTTTCCAGCAGGATATAACTCCCGATCCGGTATCCTCCGAATATCTCATCCATATCACGGTTTCCGGTCGAATAATGAGTCTTGGTATTCGGGATCGGCTCAAACGGCAGATACTCTTCCGGATACATTACCTCAAACGCATCGAAACTGTGGAATCTCCCATTTTTCAGAGTGAATAGGCAATTTGGTTGGTTTATAGCGGTACCGCGCAGTTTATCGATGGACAGCATCCGCATACGTCTGCCGTCGCGATCCATCTGGTGCATCGAGATCACACCGTCTGCGAGATAGTCAATCTCTGTTCTCTCCATCTTCTCAAGGACGATGACGACCTTGGTCTGCGCAGGTTCGATCAGGCATCGGTTGATGAGGCCGACGAAAAACTTTTCACTCACTTTATATTTATCGCACAACCCTTCGATGCTGTCCAGTACGAGCAACGATCTTTCAGGCAGGAACTCATCAACCCGGTCACACACTCGATCAAATTCAGTTATATCAGTACTATTGGGCTCCCCAAGCATCCCGTACATCTCAAAAGCGTCTCTTTCGACACGCAATTCGTTGGAATCTGCCTTTGTAAAAAATTTATCCCAAAATGTATCTCTTGATTCGATGACATCAATCTTCTCCTGCCTCTGGCGCAGTCGTGGAAAATAACGGTACACTGCATCGGTTGTCAACCGCGTGGTGAGATACATGGGATTGCAATTCAGGAACGCATCCATCAGTTCAAGTGCCAGAATGGTTTTGCCGCTACCTGGATTCCCCTGTATGATCAGCGAACTGCCCCCCTCATGAGACAGAAAATTCTTTATCTCTTCCGGAATCATGTACTGATATACCTGTCCTTATTCTTAATAACTTTTTGGATTTCGCGGGACTGCCAACTTGCTCTGGCGCTTGCATCGAACACGAATGCTCACGCTTGGATGAATCGCACGAATCCTTTGGAATCCGCCGCATCACATGTCGCCAAAGTCGACATCGATGACAGGGAGTTTTCTTCGTGCGCCATAGGCATCATAGCACGTCCAGCTATGCTCGTTGTACGGGAAACCGACGATGATGTGGCAGTTGCCGGTCCGTGTAAACAAGGATAAGTCCTGCTGCGAGGGTCTGGTGTTCGGTGTCGGGTGGCTGTGCACCGAGCCTGCGACCGAGATCATCGGCAGCATGTAGATGTGCATGACCGCGCTCACCTCGGATGACTCGGTTCCCGGCAGCACGACCACTTCGGTGATAATACCATCCTCTGCGCGCAACAGCCCTGCGAATTCGTTTGGTGCGGTGGATTTACTTACTTCAAGTATGAACTCGAGCGTCTCACGTGCAATTCCCCTGATCTCTTTTGCTCGCATCTCTACGGACCCGCCGGGATTCGAACCCGGGACGTCCGGCTTAGAAGGCCGGCGCTATATCCTGGCTAAGCCACAGGCCCTTGGCTTCGGATATATATGTGAATCGGTGCTGGTGTTAATAAACCCTGTCACCCGGCTTTCCACCGGGACTACCAACTCACCCTCTTACCGCGATACTTGCACCGGCAGATTCCGAAACGAATCAACAACTCGCCGGGACAACGCCTCACTCTTATCAACAGACGTCATCATCGTATCTGCACGCACGATCTCGATGCCACCGTCGATACCGATCTCAATATCCTCATTGTCGATTATAAAGACGTCCGGAAGATCGCCTAGAAGATCGCGATAGCATTCGAGCACGCCTGTCGAGGATACTTCATATCCACATGCACGCATGAGTCTTCCGGCAGGTCCGCTGACAGGCGCATCGCCGATGATCGGGCTTATCGCAACCACCCACTTTCTCGCGCAGGATCTCGCGCATCCCCGGCACCCTCAGTATCGGACCGATGATGACCGGATCGTAGTTATTAAAAGCAGAGAGCACCGCAGCAGGTAAGCGGACACGTCCGGATT
>JAYELB010000039.1:0-5414 GCA_034717055.1 Methanobacteriota archaeon | reverse complement strand
CCGAGCCATGCAGCATCATAGCCCCGTGCATCCACAAGCGCATCACAGGATTTCCTGAAGAGACTATCTCTCTCTGTCTCGGTCACGATCAACTGGTTAATATTTCTGATCGCCTTAAGGACGCTATTCAGATGCTTGATGCGTGCCTCTACTGCCATCCGCTCGATTGCGTAGCGTAGTGTGCGTGCCAGCAGATCATCATCCGCCCTGCCCTTGACCAGATAGTCCTGTGCGCCCTTGCTCATGCCTTCAAGAGCAAGCTCCGTATCATCAAGACCGGTGAGCATCACGATCGGCACTTCCGGCGTCTGATCATGCACCTTCTCAAATGTATCGATCCCGGAACTGTCCGGCAGTCCAAGATCGAGCAGAACCGCATCGATCCCTCCTTTTTGGATGCGCGTTAACCCCTCCGAGAGCCGGTAGGCATTCTCTACATCAAAGAGAGTACTGTCCACCTCTGAGAGCATCTCCGTTATCAGGCGGGCGTCTCCCGGGTTGTCCTCGATTAACAGAACCTTGATCGGCCTATCCGCCATTATATTCACCCCGCGGCAGTTTCACTATCGTGAGCCAGAAATCCTCGATCGATCGTATCACCCTGATGAACTGGTCGAGGTCAACAGGTTTGGTGATGTAGCAGTTCGCATGTAGATCATAAGATCTGAAGATGTCCTGTTCCGCACTCGACGTGGTCAGGACCACTACCGGAATGTTTTTCAAGTCGGGATCGGCTTTGATATCTGCGAGCACCTCTCTACCATCCTTCTTTGGCAGGTTCAGATCGAGCAGGATAATATCCGGTCGGGGTGCACCGGCATACTCCCCGGTTTGACGCAGGAATGCGATCGCGTCCACTCCATCCTTCACCACCTGCATGTTGTTTTGTACCTTACCGTCCTTGAGGACCTCCTGCGTCAGGCGCACATCGCCGGGGTTATCCTCCACCAGCAGAATCTCAACAGTGTCAAATATCGTTTCCATGATTGTTTGCCTCCCTGTAATCGTTTCCTATCCCAAACGTTATCAAAAACGTCGTTCCTTCCGTGCAGGTGACCTTAATGTCCCCCTGCAACTGGTCCTTTGCAAGAATCTTTACAAGATGCAGACCAAGCGATCCGGTTGTATCGATATCAAATCCGGGAGGCAGTCCCGCGCCGTCATCGCTTACGGTCAGACTTGCCTTACCATCTCCGGTAACATCGAAACTGACCTTGACCTTTCCTTCAGTTCTTCCGGCAAAAGCATGTTTGAAAACGTTTGAGAGCAGTTCGTTTAGAATAAGCCCTATGTGTACCGCAGTAGACACCGGAAGCGGATAATCGGTTATATAGCTGACCGAGGCGATCCTCGTATCCCTGACCGGATAACTCTGAAACGACTGTCTTGTAATCCCGTCCAGAAACTCTTTCATATTCACCTCCACCAAATTTCCGCGCTCATACAACTGGGCATGCATAAGAACCATCGTATTCACCCTATCCCTTGATTCGGAGAGTATAGCGGCTGTATCCTCGCTACTGACAAGTCCCGCCTGCATATTTAGCAGGCTTGAGACCACCTGAAGATCGTTTTTTACCCGGTGATGCATCTCCCTAAGCAGTATCTCTTTCTCCCTCAGTTCTGCTTTGATCCGGTCTTGCGCGTGTTTCCGGTCGGTGATGTTGCGGGCGATTCCGATAAGACCCGTCATCTTCCCATCCGCATCGAAGTAAGGAACCTTGATTGCCTGAAACCAGTATTCAGTCCCATTCGGAGCGGTCATGTGCTTAACGATCTCCTTTGGTTCGCCAGTCGCAAAGACCACCTTATCATCTTCCACATTCTTCGCTGCCTCTTTTATATCCGGCATCAGTTCGAAATCATCCTTCCCGATGACCTCTTCGCGAGCCGATCCGAAACACTCAGCCGTTTTATCGTTGGCGATCACATACCTGCTGTTTAAGTCCTTGAAGAAGATGACGTCGTATGCGCACTCTACAATGGATTGGTACTGTCTGAGTTCTCTCTCGGTTTTCCACCGTTTGACCGCGTTCTCAACAGTAGTTTGCAGGACCGTCAGGTAATTGTTATCAGGGTCTTTTACCAGATAGTCGTAAGCACCTGCCCTCATCGCTCTTACTGCCGTCTCTTCATCCCCTGCGCCGGTGACCACTATGATAGGTGCATCCACTCCCGTCTCGAAGATATCGAATGCTGTTCCGTCCCCTAGCTGATAATCCGCAATCACCGTGTCGAATCTCTTAGAATCAAGTAGCGTCTTTGCTTCCGCAACCGAGCTTGCTACCGTGTAATCGTGCGGATTACCATTTTCCTTGACATATCGGTTAAACGCCATCCGGTCCACCAGGTCGTCCTCCACCAGCATAATGTTGTATCGTTCCATACATTAGCCCTCCGGTAACTCCGAGAGAGTCCAGTACAGGTTGATGGTCTTCATCACTTCCACAAACCGGGCATAATCAACTGGTTTGACCATATATCCGGAGACACTGAGATTGAAACTGCCCACCTTATCCGGCCCCTCTCTTGAGGTCGTCAACACGACGACCGGGATATTCTTTAGCACTCCATTCTTCTTTGCTGCTGTCAAAAACTCTATTCCATTCATCCGTGGCATATTAAAGTCTAAAAGAATGATTCCGGGTCTATTATTTCCTTCATCCCCCAGGTACGAAAGTGCATCTTCACCATCGGAAGCGACGATCAGGGGATTTGTGACATTAATATCAAGAGCCTGCTTGACCGTCATCACGCCCACGGTGTCGTCGTCAACCAGCATAATCCCAAGATTCTTCTTTATAGTAAAACCCCCTCCCTATGACTCTCTTTCGGGCTGGTGAAGTGAAATATGCTCCCTTTGCCCAGTTTCGATTCCACTGTTATCCCCCGCCATGCATCCTGACAATTTTCCTAACTATCGTAAGTCCTACCCCGGTACTCTCAACCTCGTCACGCGGTCTTAGTGGTTGGAATATCTGGAATATCTTCTTATAATACTTTTCATCTATTCCAGGCCCGTTGTCGGCAACAGAGAACTTCCAGTTGCTACTGTCATCGCCATCGCCACCTATGCACGAGATCATTATCCGCCCTTCGGGCTTGTCCATGTACTTAGCGGCGTTTCCAAGAAGGTTCTGGAATATCTGTTCCATCCGCGTCCTTTCAAACAGGATCGTTGGAAGTTCACCTGCAATCTCGATCACCATATCTTCAGGCGGATCGATCAGAGCTATCACTTCAGATAAGAGTGTTCAGATCCACCTCTTCCATCTCTTCTTTCGACCGCCCGATTCTGGAATATGTTAAGATGCTCTCGATTGAGTTGTGCATCCTTCTTGTTATATTCTTGAGCAGTTCCAGTTGCTCTCTTCCGTCATCGTCCAGTTTATCGCCATAATCAGCTGCAAGCCATTGCGCCAGTGAAGTGATGGCACGCAGAGGTGCTTTTAAGTCATGCGAAACAATATACGCAAAATCCTTCAGTTCACTGTTGGATCTCTCCAGTTCATCGAGAAGTTGCAGCCGCAGCCGGTCTTCCCGAACTCTCTCTCTGCCTCCCACCGTTTACGCTCGGTGATATCCCTAAATATCGTCAGTTTCGATGTGGTTTCCGTCCGCACTTGTTAGAGGTGTCTCAACTAGGTCGTAAATCTCATCTGTTCTATGAGACTGCCACTCCCATCGCACCGTCTTCCCGTCAAGCACCTCTGAAAGTTTGCATAATGGGCATGGAACCTGCCTCCCGTGAAACGTTTCATAACAGATGTCGCCAACCCGATCTCCGAACTTCTTCCGCAAAACTCGGTTCATAAACGCAAGTTTGCGGTCTTTCGAGACCATATACACGCCGTCAACCATACCCTCAAATATCAGATTCTGATTGTCGCGTTCCTCTCGTATCCACACGCTCCGCTTCTCTTCTTTTGCTGTCTCGTTCATAAATGCTCACCTGTCGCTTTTATTGGAATCGTGAAGTAAAACGTCGAACCACTTCCTGGCTCCGATTCCACCCACATCCTGCCACCGTGCCGCTCCACAATCTTCTTGCAGACGGAAAGTCCGATTCCGGTGCCTTCATACTCTTCCCTGCCATGCAGGCGCTGAAATATCACAAAGATGCGCTCGAAGAACTCAGTGGAGATTCCTATGCCGTTGTCCGCGACCGAGAATACCCACTCATCACTCTTCTGCTCTGCTGCGACATGAACACGCGGAGGCGCATCACCCTTAAACTTGACCGCGTTACCGATCAGGTTCTGAAACACCTGAGCCAGTTGCGAGCCGTCTGCCATCACGGTCGGGAGGGCGTTATGGGTGATCACCGTACCATTATCATCGATAGATACTTTCAGGTCGGCGAGTGTCTGCCCAAGGAGCGTTTCGCAGTCGGTTGGCTTAAAAGGCTTGCCACGTGTGCCGACACGCGAGAATGCGAGCAGGTCACCAATCAGCGTCTGCATCCGGTTCGCTCCGTCCACGGCAAATCCGATGAAATCGTCGGCATCGGAGTCGAGTTTGCCCTCGTATCGCCGCTTCATAAGCTGCATATAACCAGAGACCATGCGAAGCGGCTCTTGCAGGTCATGAGATGCAACATACGCGAACTGCTCAAGTTCCTTGTTGCTGCGTTCCAGAGCGGCGGCATGTTCCTGCAATCCCTTCTCCGCAGCTTTACGCTCACTGATTTCACGCGCAACCAGCAGCAGACGGTCATCCCCCCCAACGACCGCACTTCTCATACTCACTTCCACCCAGAACAGATGTCCGGATTTGTGCTTAGCCCTCCATTCAAAGACCTGTGGACCTCCCGATGCTGCTTTCTTTATCCACCTGGTAGCATCTTCCCGGTCGTATGGCGCTTCACCCATGCCTATGGTTTGCATGTCCTGTCTGCAGAGTTCCTCGCGGGTATATCCGTACATGTTACACACGGTGTTGTTGACGTTAATGATTGCTCCGGTCTCTATGTCGCATATGAATACCGCATCATTGATCGAATCAAAAATCGTCCGGAACCGATCCTCGCTCTCCCTGAGTTCATTCTCCGCGATTTTGCGCCTTGATCGATTTACAAGAAGGACGACAATGATCAGCACTTGAAAGATTATAACTATAATTACGCTCCAAATAAACCTCTTGTTCCTTTCGTAGAACGGGTATGGTTTATTGACGATAATACTGTCTTCGGGCAGGTCAGACTCCTTGATACCCCACCGCTGCATCTGATTGTAGTCAAACATGGGTTGGGTCTGCGGCTCCATTAAAACAGGAATATCCCGCACCGCTTCCCCCGAAAGGATGCGTTTTGCCATCGCTGCTGCAACCTGACCCTGATACATGCCGCTAATCAGTTTTCCTCCGACTATACCATGTGGCAGAATCTGAACAGAGTACCCATATACCGGTCGCAC
>JAYELB010000038.1:0-5417 GCA_034717055.1 Methanobacteriota archaeon | reverse complement strand
CAGCCCCCCCGCAGAGAGTCATAACACCGAAAATGGCAAGATCTGAAGTGATTGGCCAAGCTATCAATCCATTTATCTGTGTTGCAGAGTGTTTTGTGCCATACCAGGTACTAAAATACAGATATATCAAAACCTGGGACAAGTAGGGATGGGATTACCGCTTCCACATTTCATGCTTGACTATGCAGTTATTTTTGATCATCTCTACATATTTGGGGTCATCTCGATTGTAACATCGATATATCGCCCCGCATACAAAATCAACGGCTTGCAAACACGAGTCTTGATGTGAATCTCTATGGGTGATGTTCAATTCTTTCAACCCATCCAACAGTTCTGTGATCTTCCAGTCGAGATAGTTATCAAAGTTCGCTCTATGCTTTTTAGCAAATTGTCGGTCCACAATAAGATCTATTTTTGGATCAGGCGACTCGATAAGGAATTTATCCAATAGAATCCTGCACATATAAGCGTAAAATTCGTTTCTCTTCTCCTGGAGTTTTGGATATACTTGCCCCTTCTCGACATGAACATAGCCGAGTTTGACATTCTTTGAACTGATGATATTCAAGATGTTTATTTTCACATTATCTGGCGCTTTATTAAACTTGAATTCGCCTAATTTACGATATTTTTTTGGATGATGCTTTTTTTTAGGTTTGTTCTATATCTTTTCAATGCGTTTTCAATCGTTTTAGGGTGTTGTGTCGCTAAAACTGTGATGACATAATGTTTGAAGACTGCCTATTGAAACCGAGGTCGCCACTTTCATCAAGATAAATATGCAAAGGTAATCACTGATATTGGAATTACTTCGAAGTGATTTATACTTTATTCAAACGAGATTACTCAACGTACTCCTGATCCTGCAGGCAGCGATAGGGCCATGCAATCTGTGATTGACTGTTGCGGTCTTGGTTACTGCCTCTCCTGCGCTGCTTAAATTCGCAATTCCCCCCTCAAAGCTGCGCATCACCCCGAGAACCCACAGCGCGGCAGGCCTGATGAACGTTTCGATTACGGCTGCACCACCCCCCGCCATCCCACACCGATCGCCTGATCCGCCAGGCAGCCGCTTTCAGTTCATCCAGCACCTGCTCCCGGGTGCGTCCCGTGCAAAAGACGGTCGTTACCGGATCTCCGGCAGGAATCTTGCACCCAACCGCTGGAATATCCAGAATCGGCTCTCTCACAAGTCGTTTTGAGATCGTCTTGTCGATGACAAGATCGTGATCGGCAAAGACGATCGCCTTTCCTGCAAATCCGGTTCCGCTCTCGTTATCATGATCGACCTCTGGCAACTCTCCCGAAAACGCCTTCACATGTGCATCGAATACGCTAATCCCTGAGACGTGTTCGACAGTATCAAGCGTTCCCTGAAACCGCGCATTCACCTCAATTGCCACCGGCCCCTCATCCGTGATCAGGAAGTCAACACCGTTTGAACCCACAAGCCCCAATCTCTTGACCACTTGAACTGCGATCTCGCGCATCTCGCAGTCGTATTCGCTCCGGAAAGGCGTCACGTTCCCTGAGTATGCGAATCTATGCGCAGAAAGCCACCGCGTCCCGATCAATTGCTCGTTTACGGCTATTGCCACAGCGTCTTTGTGCGTTGCGATGACAGAGACGCTTGCAGGAATCCCTTCGATATACTCTTGGATCAGCAGATCGTCACCACACCCCATAATCGCCTCTCTGCTGTACGCCAGTCTGTTCTCGATTCCCCCGACGCCGTAGACCGGCTTTACCATAACCGGATACCCGAAATCATCATCGATATCATATATCCTTGGATGTGGGAACCCAAGCAACCCCATCTTTCCTGCAAACGATTTCTTGTTGCCGGTCGATCTTGTGATATCGGGCGGGTTGTTAAGTACGTGGTAGCCTTCTCGCCCCATATCTGCATATTCAAACCCAGTGCCGAGAATGATCGCATCAAAATCCCAATTCAGGCGATCTAAAACGCTCAGCAAATCATCATCGTTTGCTATATCGCTAAAACAAGCATATTTATCAGCACAGTCCAGGAGATCGGCGTCTCCGAAGTGATCCAGCGAATACACGGTATAGCCCGCACGTTTTCCAGCGCAGACGAGGTATCTGGTGCTGTATCCGATGATCAGTATCTTCATATTCTTTCTGTCAAGAAAAATAACCGCAGAGTGCGCAAAGCTGTATCATTCTCCGCGTCCTCTGCGGTTAAATTCCCTATTTGGTTCCAATATATCCCGTGTCGGGTAGTTCTCGTACAGTAAAGCCTCATGATAGTGTTTTATGTACATGAGTAGTTACTTAAAATCAAACAGCGTTCGCTGGTCTGATATCGCACCTGCCAGTTCTGCGACACCTGCGGAACCGACGCCATCACCACCAGCACCAGCAGGCAGTTCAACGGTCCCATATCTCCCACCTCCGCCTGGATGGATGATCACCTCCCCGCGCCGAAACGCGCGGATAGCGTTCACAATCCTTACGTCCACACCACCCATGCCGGAGAGGTCACCGTCCACCAGCACCGCAATCTCACTTCCCGGTCCTTTAACAAGCGTGTTCCATGCTGCCTGTACCGCTTTGGTCTGCGGGCTCGAATGCCCGATCGCCATCGCGATGATCTCGGCAAGCGGTATCAGATGGAGGTATCGCGGCCTGTGGTCCGGATGAGCAGGTGCAGGGAGGTCGGCAAGTTCGTTTACCCGGTCATGCACGCCTTTCTTTATCCTTCCGCCGCATCTGCACCTCCACTTTTTTGCCAGACAGTCAGGAAGAGCGTAATGCTTGAAACACCGTATACATGCAGATTCGTTATATTTTCCCTCCCCCGGAAACATCCCTACGTTTAACACCGGTTTGCACTCATTCTTTCTGAGAATCGCACTTTTCAAATTATCAAACGTAATATCCGGCATCTCAAACCGGTTGAACTCCCTGGCAAGCTTGTTGGGCCATGGCGAGTGTGCATCCGAGTTTGTGAGGAATGTTAGCCGGTGTAACTCGGATATCCGGTCAGCATAAGAGGTATCCGCACTCAATCCCAGTTCAACGAATGAAATATAATCCGAAAGATCGGAATAGCAGTCAGAAAGCGAATTATGGTATGCATACATCGCAGTCCACGGCGTGAACGCGTGACACGGCCCTATCAGTGCGCCAGCGTCCCGTGCATATTCAGCGATCTCTGTGCCGCTCAACCGAACCGCAGGACGCCCGTTTGTGTCGATATCGCGGGAATACTCCGCGAATCGCTCACGCAACTCCTCTGCCTTCGATATGGACGGGATGATGAGCAGATGGTGTACCCTTTTGGAGTCCTCCACCTCCACCGTGAGCACAAAAGAGGTGTTGTCGAGCGAAAATATTCCGTCAGATTCAGGCAATTTCTTGATCGATTCCATCCATCCTGCGTGAAGGCAATCTCCGGTTCCTACGAGGTGAACACCTTTCTTTGCCGCTTCTCGTGCAATCGTTGGCATGTCCATCTTGTTAGACGTCGCCATCGAGTATTTTGAATGGATGTGCAGATCTGCGTTGACGTCCATGACCATATCAAGGCAGCAACCTATATAACCCTCTTGGACGAAGTGAGACTAAAGGTGTAACAAAATATGGCGGATTTCAGAGTTGTTGTTTCAGATGCGAATGCAGGAAAAGCATACCAGATAGAGGTATCGGGCGCGTCAGCGAATACATTTATGGGAAAAAATATCGGCAGCGAGATTGATGGGAGCGCGGTCGGACTTTCCGGATATACCCTAAAGATTACAGGCGGATCGGATAAAGGCGGATTTCCAATGCGAGGCACTCTTCCAGGACCTAAACGGAGAAAACTCCTCGTAACCGGAGGTAGCGGATTTCACCCAGGAGAAGAGGGTCTCAGAAAGAGGCGGTCGATTCGAGGGAGTGAGATAGCAGGAGACATCGCCCAGATCAACACAACGGTTACAAACTACGGTTCCACCCCGATAGACTCGCTGCTCAGTGGAGACTCGGAAGAAGAAGTGGAATCATAGTTATATAGTTCTGTAGTTATGGCGGGATTCCTAAACCTGTTCGGAGACGATCCGGGTGACCGTTTCAGGCGCGGGATTGCTGCGCACGAACGAGGAAAACTCGATGTGGCAGAGCAAGAATACAACCGTGCCATCTTTTTAAACCCGTTCGTCGCACAGTTTCATTCGAACCTCGGAGATTTGTTGCACCAACTGGGCAGAATGGATGAGGCAAAGGACTCTCTCGAGGAGGCGCTTCGGATCGAGCCGAAGAATGCTGCCATCAACAATAACTATGCCGTGATCATGGAGGAACTCGGGGATCTGAATGCGGCAGAGAAATATTACAAACGCGCAATCTTCCTTGATCCCAAATACACCCATGCCAGAGTTAATCTTGCAGACGTTCTCAGTAGGCGCGGGGAGTATGTAAAAGCAGAATCCGAGTACCGCTACATTCTCGCGGAGCATCCCGAACACACGCATACGCGGCAGAACCTTGCGGTAACACTTAAGAACCTGGGCAGGTACGACGAAGCGGTTATCGAACTTACAACACTGATACAGCAGTTGCCCGATGATCCCTACCTGCGTATGCTTCTTGGAATGGTGTATCAGCTTCAGGGGAAACTCGACATTGCAACGGACGAATATCAGGCAAGCATCCGCCTTGATCCGAACAATCCGGCAACACACAACAACCTCGGAAGCCTGCTGGAAGATCTCGACGAGAAACAGGGGGCGGAACACGAATACCGGACTGCGCTTAGCCTTGATCCGGGATATATACTTGGGAGAGAGAACCTTGCACGACTGTTCTTCGAGATGGGGGATCCTGAGCGGTCCGAACTCGAATGGAAACAGCTTCTCCAGATCCAGCCAGATAACGTGAAAGCACATAGGTATCTCGGAAAAATTCTGCTTAATAAGGAGAGATTCACAGAAGCCCGAGAAATCGTTGATAAATCCATAGAGCAGGGTATCCAGGACGATGAGCTGCTTGAGATGGCTGAAAAATTAAAGAAACTTGCTGATCGGGAAAGTCAGGAAGATTCAGACGATTGAACGCTTAGTAACCGCATATAATTAACCTGAACGTATGTGTTTAGCTAACCACAAGATTACACGGATTTTCACAAGATTTCTGTGTTAATCTTGTATAATCTTGTGGTTTTATATGCTAATATTAACACAATTTTGGGCAAGTACTATCAAAGTTATCTGATGGCGCCCCACATCCACGACATTCGTACAATTTGCCAAGCCGACAAGAAGTTGCATCACAGATTGCCCAAGCGGGCTACCCCTTCCATTTGGGGCAATCCTACCGCGGAATGCGTGGATGGTAACGCCCACGTAGTAAGCTCAGCAGGAACAACGTGGAAAATCTGAAAGTCCGGTTTAGATCAACTGCAAGGATAAAAA
>JAYELB010000037.1:0-5430 GCA_034717055.1 Methanobacteriota archaeon | reverse complement strand
TGCAAGGATAAACGGTATCTTCTGATCCAGTCGTTCGCACATGGTACGCACAGACTTCCGCCGTACATCAGAGCAGAGCATCCCAACCTCGCTTTCGTTATAGACCCTCCCGCCGTACGACTGGATGGTCTTCTCCGCATCCGGATTCATCCCGACATCCCGGTATTCGAGCGGATAGTTCACAGCGATCCCGTAATCAGAGAGATAGTAAACCGCCTGTTCGCCCGGATCGATCTCTGTTGTGTACGTGTTTTCAGCGATCCTCGACATATCAAGCGGACTTCCGCCAAAGTTTAGGCTTGGCATGGTATCTGATGTGATGGTGATCCTGGAGATCTCACCGAAAAATATGTCGTCTGCCTCGATCACCACGCCAACTTCCGGTCTCGGATCACCGATTGCCCAGTTGATCGTGGACGAGACCAGTTGCGAGTTGTTCTCACTATAAAGCGCGGAACTCCACTGGTTGCCGTTATCAGTGCTCCACGAAACAACCCGCCCAAGCCCATACCGCCACGCACAAACGACCGGTTTTCCGTCACCAGTCGCAACGAGTTTCTTGGCACCGAGTTTTGGCGTGACATCATTGTATCCTGTGATGGTTCCTGACAGTTCGAGGTCTCTTGTGATGAAGTGGTTCGTGTCAAATACCGATACCGCGTAGGTGCCAGCGTCTTCCTGCGGCGGTGTTGGCGTCGGTTCTGCATCTGGCTGGCCGGTGTTGATATCGATCGATTTCGGATATGTAGTCTGCGCGTAAGAGGCATCCACTTCGTGAGCAAGTTTTCCATACGCGCCAATCACGCTGGTCGGCGAACTTATCACCTGGATGAAGTGCATCTTAATATTCTTGCTCTTCATCAGGGTTGCAACAGCTAACGAACTCTCGTAGATGTCTTCATCGATTCTACCATCCGATATTAGGATCACGTCCTTTGCTCCGGCAGAATTGGCAAGCATCTCCGCTGCCAGAGACAATCCTTGATCGAGCGTGGTGGATTGCCCTTGTGGGGTTTTTACCCTTATCGTATCTTTCAATAATTCTCTTGTCTGCTCGTTTTCGAGATACACCAAACCGGATATTATGTAGGCGTCCCCCCCAAAAGCAACTACACCCACATAATCATCCCGAAACTCCTTATCATCAATCATGTAAATCGCCAGTGCTTTTTCATAATCAAGAAACGTGACGCCGCTTTCCACAATAATATCCGAAAGCGTACTGTCAGAAACGTCCATCACGATCACAACATCGTTCCTGCCGTAGTACTCGCTCGGATACGACTTAACCGGAAGAATCTTCTCGAATTCAGAGTCCAGATACCTGCCCCGGTCATACGACTGGTCTCCGCCTACCACTACAAGCCCGCGACCGTCGCCCACAAAATCCCGCAGCATCTCAATATCGCCAGCCGGCAGTGATTCGAGGTACCTGTTGTCAAGGATCACCGCCTTCGCATCCTTACGTTCCGAGAGCTGAGTGCTTATGTGGGCATCGTACTGATCGTCCACGATATCCCGAAGATTCGACTGCACATCTGTGATCAGTAGGACTTCCGGCTTCGGAACGACATACACTGCCTTCTTAAAGACATTGTTCACTGAGCGGTAATCGCTACCACCGCCCTTAGGCACGATCTCCGCGGATACCACATGGCTACCAAGCGTATCGAACGTGTGCGGAATCTTCCGTACCTTGACCCGCTCAGTCTGGTCGATCTCGCTCTGGTAGGCAATCTCCTCGTCCACCTTGACCACGAGTTCGTACCGGATATGCGTTCCTGCTTGCCGTACCACGATTCCGAAGACGTTCTTGTTGCCGATGATCACGGTCTTGCTCCCGACGATCTCGATGCTCGCATCATTTTGGGTCGGAGTCTGCGCTATAACATAAGCTGTGGTGTTTGATCTCGACGCAACCGATACCGCATCCGCAAGTTCACGACCATAGTTGCTGTTTACATCACTGACCAGCACGATGTGATCGTTCCCTCTGGAATACTGCAGTATCTTATCCCCGATCGGTGACTGATCCCCTGAAAATGAACGGATCTGCGAGGCTGGATTGCGCTCATGTATGGAGTCGCAGACCGCGTCAGCGATGGATCTGTCGAATATGTCCATGCTTGAGGACTGGTCGTTGATGACTGTAATCGAAGGGTTTGGGTCGGATATTGAGCGGGTGGTGATGGTGTAGGGGGATGCAAGCGCGATTATGATTAGAGCCGCAACGATCATCCGGCTCAGTACAAGTATCTTTTTTTGGCTCTTCTTAAGATAATAAAGCCCGATAATAACGATCGGAATGATCGCATAGAGGACTTGTTTGTTGCCAAAGAGCATATCTGTGACATCAACCACCATCACAACTCACCCCTGCTCCGGATATAATATAGTTCGGTACATATCAATATAAGCACAAGTATCAACAAAATCCAGTCAAACTCCTTCTTTGTGGTGGTCTGAACTGTCTTTCCAATGCTCGTTCCCGCGGTCTTTGTATCGGTGATGCCGGAACCTTCGGGATTTGACTCTGCTGCATCGTACAGGTTTACCGCAACAAGCTTACCCGGAAGCTTGTACACGCCGGTCTGGTCGAGCAGAAGGTTGTTCGTCTTGATCACCCGTCCATCCGGCGTCGTCGTCCTGACCTTCGAATCGAACTGCATGGCAGATCCGGTCTGCTTGTTGCAGCTCGCGACTCCTTCGGTTCCGCAGAGGTACTCGATCAGATTTATCCAGGATATCGGATATTCGGGCATCATATGAAAATCGCTCCATGCATAGTCCCCTGTTATGTCCGGAATTCCCATATAAACAACTTTTCCAAGACCGACTCCCCAGTAAGAGATGATCGGTGTACCATCTTCTGCCAGAATCCATGCAACAGAGCCGCTCTTCTCAGTCCCCTTAAGATAATTTCCGATAGCGATGTCCTCGACATTCATATCGCGCAGCATCACGCTCTCCCGCACTTCCTTAATCTCAGTCTCGTTTGCCTTTTTTAGGAGTGATATTGGCAACAGGCGTCCGGCATTCGAGAGCAACAAGCCATCCTGCGCCATCACGACTACCTTTCCGCCGGAGCTTGCGTAATCGGCAAGATGATCGCATAATGAGGATTTCAAACTCCCGTTGCAGAGCCCGACAACCACAGCATCGTAGTCATGCACGTCGATGCTGTGTGCCTCTCCTTGAGTCATGAATGTGGCATCAACTGGCGGCAGCAGTTTCATCACGGTAGCTGACGGTGTATCATTGTAGTCGGAGATGTAGAGCACGGCATGAGTCTCTGATGCCGGGATCATGATGTAGGCATGGTTATCAACCATCATACCATCATCAGGATGCACTACAATCTCGGTTACTCCAGTGCCGATGTCGTTTAGTGCGAAGTACTCGCTGTCACGCGCGCCCAGTGCAAGACTGTGTGTGGACCGGTCGTCGCGGTACAGGACATCGATCTTAGCATCCACAGGAGAATTCAGGTAGTTCTTGATGATGCAGGTGTATTTGCCCTGGCCTGCCCGGGTCTCTATGCCATCTGACAGCCATCCGCCGGTTATCGCGATATCGTTTCTCCCGCCAGAGACGCTCACGAATGAGATATCGATTCCGTCCGCTTCTGCAAGTTTCTTTGCGACATTCGGATCCTCACCCTCCCAGTTTGCGAAATCAGAGATGACAACGATCCTACCATTGCCGTCGGTCAGCATCGCGCTGCCGAGCAGGATCGCCTGGTACAGGTCCGCAGTCGTCGCAGTCATCGGGATGTCTTCCAGCACATCCTTCGCGGCATCGAGGTCGCCGCTGTGCAGGACGAGCACAGGGATGTTTTCTGCGAGGATGATACTGTTTCGCGCGGTTAAGTGTTCGTCCGCACGTTTTTTGGCGTCGCCAAACCGGTCGCCTGCCTGCATGCTCGCAGATCCGTCCAGGACTATTATGGTGTGCCCACCTTTGATCTCAGTGCGCTCTTCATTGTAAGGAGACGCTATCGCGAGAATGAGGAATATCAAGATGAGTAACTGGATCAGAAATAGTGGATCCTTAATAATCTTCCTGATTGCCCGTGCAATTTTCTTCTGTTTCTCTGTTATCTGCGCGATGAACATGATCGACGGAATCGATATGTCCTTTGCCTTTGGCTTCAGCAGATATACGATGATCAGCGGAATAACGCTTATGAAAAACGCCCAGATTGCCAGTTGGAGATTTGCAAAGAGCATTTGGTTATATCGCCTCAATTATATGGGTTTGTTTACTGCTTGCGTGCCGTGGTTGCAGAGTATTATTTACAGAGTCATAGAATCATTTCGTCAGGATGTAGATAAAAACATCGTTTTGGTGAGGGTGCCTGGGTCTTTTGGTGCCCGGGTCTGGTTTTGGGTGGGGTGTCAACACCACCTGCCCGGATCGACGGCCCCATGATCAATAACCTTATGTCTCATAACTCTGATACGAAACGCGGTGATTCACCATGAGTGATGTAAAGATTGGATTTGTGAAACTTGGGAATCTTGGAATGTCCCAGGTTATTGACCTGATTCTTGATGAGATTGCAGCAAGACAGGGGATTGCGGTGCGGACGCTTGGTACTGGTGCAAAGATGGGTGCGGACGAAGCGGCAGATACCAAAGCTTTGATCGAGCACTGGGATCCTGACTTCGTGGTCATGATCAGCCCGAACGCGGGCGCGCCAGGACCGACTGCAGCGAGGGAAATATACAAGGACACACCGACAATCATCGTCTCAGACGGACCTGACAAGAAAGATGCACGTCAGGCGCTGAAAGAGGCCGGTTTCGGATCGATCATCTTGAAGGTTGACCCACTGATTGGTGCGAAGAGAGAATTCCTTGACCCGACCGAGATGGCGTCGTTTAACTCGGATGCGATGAAGGTTCTGTCCTCATGCGGACCTGTACGCCTCATACAGGAGGAGATTGACAAGGTGATCGATCAGGTTGCAGCCGGAAAGTCCGGAAAGGACATTGAACTACCATATATTCTTGCGACACCTGATAAGTGCGTTGAGCGTGGATGCTTCGAGAACCCGTATGCGAAGGCGAAAGCTCTTGCAGCGCTTCACATGGCAAACACGGTTGCAGCGATCAACTTCCCTGCCTGCTTCATGTTAAAGGAAGTCGAGAAGGTATCGCTGACTGCTGCGGCCGGTCATGAGATGATGGGTGCTGCTGCGGTTCTTGCGAGGGAAGCGCGTGAGATCGAGAAATCGAACGACACGCTATTCCGTCAGCCACATGCAAAGATGGGCGAACTGCTGACGAAGACCAAGCTCTACGACAAACCAACGTAAGGTGCAACAAGCACCTTTCTTTTCTTTTTTGTACTACCATGTATGTTTGAGTGATTCCTTGATTTTGACCCTGTGTTTTTGGCAAAAAACGGCTCTTTGGCAGTTCGTGA
>JAYELB010000036.1:0-5460 GCA_034717055.1 Methanobacteriota archaeon | reverse complement strand
TTTACGGAAGGCGACATTCATGGGTGCTATCCGCTGCTGGGTCAGTTTGGGACTCGGGGTTATAACCGCCAAAGAGTACCGACTTCTTGTGTTCGTCTCACCATAATCTGTTATTCGACACTAAAACCAGGTGGGAGTGGTTCGGGGGAACCAAAATATATTTTCATGCTCATGGATGTCCCGGAGGGTCATGGATGCGTGGGGTGTGATTTACGTTTTACTCCATCTTCGTCACTATGAATAAAAAACGCTATCCGTGGACCACACCAATTTTCGAATCTGTTCTACATCCTTTTGACCCCGATTGATTTTATATGACTGTTCATTCCCAAATATTTGCAGTTAAACATCTCCAGAATGTTTTTTGCACATTTGTCATGGGCGTAAGTTTCAGTTCTTCTTTTTTTGGGGTGTGTTTGTAAATACATAGTCTGTTCTTCCCATACTATGTGTAACAGGTAGTATGGAAGGGTTATGGTACCAAATTCTGTTCTACAATTAAAAAATTTGAGAAAGTGTTCTACTGATGGAAACCGAGATGCGTAGACGTTATGGGAAGTTATTTATGGGATGAAAACAGGGAATTTGGGGGAGATACTGGAGAACATGGGTTTTACCGAAAATCGAGCAGGATAGTACATCGCGAACGAAAGGTATTAATGCCAACAGATCAACAATTCTGTGAATATAGAATGAAAACGTCAATAAGTATTGTATCCGGACCCTCATCCCAAGTACTGGCAGGGAGAGTTGCGCGTACGCTGGGGTGTCACCTTGCAGACACCGAATTTTTAACATTTCCTGATGGCGAGCGATACCTCCGTGTATCTAACATCGATTCCTGCGATCATGTTGCAATCGTGCAGTCGACACCGACCGATTCCGATTACATCTCGCTTCTGCAACTTATCGATGCCTGTGATACGTCTGATCGGATCGACGTCGTCATCCCGTATTTCGGGTATGCAAGACAGGACAAACGGTTCAAGAACGGGGAGTCTGTGAGTGCCAGGGCGCTTGCTCAAGCGATCACAGCAGACCGTGTATTCACAATAAACATCCACAACCCAGGTGTGCTTCCGTATTTTGATGCGCCTGCCACCAGCATCAATGCCGCGCCAGTGGTCGGAGAGTACATCGCGTCGATGAAACTTACCGATCCGATGATCATTGCGCCGGATGAGGGCGCGCTCGATCTCGTACGGTCCACATCTGAGAATCTCGGCATCGGCTTTGATTACATGGAGAAGACGCGTATAAGTGGGGATGAGGTCTCGATAAAGACGAAGCAACCGGACGTTTCGGGAAGGGACGTCGTCATACTGGATGACATCATCTCAACCGGAGGTACGATTGTGGAGACAGCCCTTCTGTTAAAGGAGAACGGTGCAAAGAGGGTGTTTGCGGCATGCATCCATCCAGTGCTTGTCCGAAATGCCGTACTGCGCATATTTGCCGCGGGTGTGGAAGGGATCATAGCAACCGATACGCTTGACAGGAGCGTAAGCGCAGTCACTGTGGCGCAACTTATCGCGAATATATTCGAAGGAGAAACAATAAAACAATGAAACCGATAACGCACTCAAGACCGGAAAAGGGAGAGGCGCCGACGCCAAAGGCGTTAACAAATCTAATATCAAGGTTTGATTCATACATAAAGACTCATAAACCGGTGCAACTGGCAATTCCTCCGCTGATCGTACTTGCAATCGCATTGATCGTTCTTGGCGGGATGTATGTGACTACAGGCTCACCGGTACGTCTCGGATTTGAGTTCGAGGGCGGCACGATTATTACCCTTGCCACCGATGATTCGCATGATGTGCTGCGGCAGACGTTCGCGGATTATCCGGTGCTCGACGTGCGGGATTCAGGCGGACGCAGATGGCTCAAGTTTGGTCCGATGGGTGAGGATACCCAGAATTCACTGATGGAGATGGTTAATACCGGTTATGAGTATGCAGCTCCTGAGATCAAGCAGGCAGGCGCACTATATGGGGCGTCCTTACAGACACAGGCACTCAAGGCACTCGTGGTATCGTTCTGCCTGATGGCAGTGATAGTCTTTTTGATATTCCGGACATTCGTACCTTCTGTTGCAGTCGTGCTCTCTGCATTCTCAGATATCATGATCGCAGCCGCATTCATAGCGGTTGCAGGCATCGAACTCTCGCTCGGAACAGTCGCAGCTCTCCTGATGCTGATCGGCTATTCTGTGGACAGCGACATCCTTTTAACGACACGGCTTCTCAAACGGCGGGGCAATCTCGATGACAAGGTTACGAATGCGATGACGACGGGACTTACAATGACCGGAACAACGCTTGCCGCAATCACAGTCATGTATCTTGTCGCCACGTACTCGTACCTTATCATACCAGGGTTGCCACAGATCAGCATCATAAGCGACATCACGATTGTGCTCCTAGCCGGTCTATTCGCCGATCTTATGAATACCTGGATGCTTAATACGGGAATACTGAAATGGCATCTACAGAGAGCAAGGAGGCGAAGAGCATGAACTTGCATAAGGACTTTAGGATAATCGTATTCATTCTTGCCATGCTAATCGCGCTTCTAGCGATTCATCCGGGTTATAGTCCGGAGGACGGGTTCACATCCCATCTGCAATACGGACTCGATCTCGATGGTGGGACCTATCTGAAACTCCAGCTAGATGGAGTGATCGCAGGCATCGATGCCGATCCGGTGCAGATCATCAAAAACGAGTTTTCTGATGCGTTTGGAGCGGTCGAGATAGTTGACCACTCAGATACCGAGATCACATTCAGAACGGCAGAACCACCTGTCGAGGATGCGATAAGTGCGGTTGGTTATGGGGACGGGCGCATAAGAGGTAACGAGGTCGCAATTGCCATAAACAAGCCGTACGTTATCCGGACGTACCTCTCAAAACGTCTGACTTGCGAAGTGATGTATCTCGGCGGCGATATGTACGAGATCAGGTCAATGGTGAACGATGACGAATTATCAGATCTGCTCGCCGGTGTTGGCGGATCGATCAAGAAGGACATACAGGGAAATCTCGAATTTAAGGAGGAGGTGACAAAGGACACTCAGGATATGACAAAGAATGTATTAAACGAGAAATTGAACATCTGGGGTCTTAAGGAGATTCCGATCACCCCTGTCGGATCCAATGTTCTTATGGTTGACCTTGCCGGAATCGATCTCAGTACAGCGCGGGATCTCGTTACAACGCCTGGAAAGTTCGAGATTCGTGTCCGGACAACAAACAACACATCAGAGCACGTGCTATGGGGTGACTGCATCACCGCAGTAGACATACCGAAGATGCAGGAAGGATCATGGGGGGTCGGTTTCACGTTGAATAGCAAAGGAGCGAGAGAATTTGGAGTCGCAGCGGTCAAATACGGTGCTGCTGATGACCCTGATGCGCATGAACTGATCATGTTGCTCGATGATGATGAGGTCTATTCAGCACCACTCAACCCCAGGTTGGCAAGCGATCTCAACGGACTGTATGAGCTGTATGGGGTGGATGGCGATTGGCCATCTCGCGGTCTGGTTGCGAACACCGGCTCTGGCGATGATGGAGAGCGGGAGGCGAGGCAACTTCAGGTGCATCTCAGTGCAGGAGCTCTTCCTGTGCAGGTGACCGTGGTCAGTTCGGGACAGGTTCCGGCATCACTCGGTTCCCAGTTCAAGGAGCAGTCACTGATCGCGGGTCTGTTTGCGCTGCTAACCGTCGCTCTTGTCATATTCTTAAGATACCGGCAGAAGAACATCTTAATCCCAATGATCGCAACCTCCGTAAGTGAGGTCTTCATGATCCTCGGGTTCGCCACACTTATCGGATGGCAACTCAATCTGCCCGCGATTGCCGGAATTATTGCTGTTATCGGAACTGGAATCGACCATCTTGTAATCATCACCGATGAAGTACTCTATGAGGGGAAAATACCGTCCATAAAGGTGTATTTAGCCCGCATAGGCAAGGCGTTTGCGATTATCTTCGCTGCTGCAGCGACAACGATCGTTGCAATGTCGCCGCTACTCTGGGTGGGATTCGGCGCGCTGAAAGGATTCGCGATCACCACCATAGTCGGTGTTTTAATCGGCGTTCTGATCGCAAGACCTGCGTACGGGCGGGTGATTAGGGATATGCTAGAGTAAGCCATGACAAAGAAGATCAACCAAGGAGGACACGGAGGATATGGAGATCACAGAGAGTTGTTGTCTTTCTCTGTGCTTCTCCATGGTTTTCCGAGCCCACCAGGAGAGGGTACAACGTCTTGCGGGGCGATGGATCTGCTGGGTTAAGTGATTGTGACACGAGTAACATGAGCGACTACATTTCAATGAAAGCGCGGGCTGATGTGTGTGCTGTCGCAATCAAAAAGCACGATCGGGTGCAAGTGGTATCACACATCGACGCCGACGGATTGACCGCCGCCGCGATCACATCCCGCGCACTATACCGGTGCGGCATCGAACATGATGTCAGGTGCGTGAAGCAACTGGACCGGAAGGTTCTTAGAGACGTGGCTGCTGCGAACGTCCCTACAATCTTTACGGATCTCGGGAGCGGAATGCTATCAGAGATGCCGCTTGACATCGAGATAGTCGTTGCTGACCATCACCAGATCGACCACCGCCAGGTCGATCATCAGCACCTCCACCATCTAAATCCGCATCTCTTTGGCATCGATGGCTCGACTGAGCTTAGCGGCGCGGGTTGTGCATACATACTTGCACAGTCGCTTGGCGAGAACCGTGATCTCGCGGATCTCGCGGTCGTTGGCGCTGTTGGGGACTTGCAGGCAAGAAAATTCGGGAAACTGGTCGGATGCAACAGGGAGATCCTTAGGAAGGGTGCGGATCATGGTGTCATCGGTTACAAGAGGGATCTTTCGCTTTTTGGGAAGCAGACCCGCCAGATGTTCAAACTGCTTCAGTACTCCTCTGATCCATATATACCTGGCCTCACAGGAAACGAGGGTGCAAGCATCATGTTTTTGAAAAACATCGGCATAAACTCATCAGGCGAGCGGTGGAAGCGGTGGATCGACCTCGACGAAGGCGAGAGGCAGAAGGTTGTCTCATCCCTGGTCCAGTACTGTATCTCAAAACGGATGTCGTCGTACCACATCCAGCGGCTGGTCACAGAGGGTTATACGCTTACCAAGGAGCGGGAAGGAACCGAGATGCGGGATGCGTCCGAATACTCAACCCTGTTAAACGCCACAGGCAGATACGGTTCCGCGGATATTGGTCTTGCTGTCTGCCTCGGCGATCGTGACAAGGAACTTGCAAGAGCTAAAGAGAAGCTTAAAGAGCATCGAAAGAACCTTGTGAACGGGCTTAACTTCGTTCAGGAACAGGGCATAACCGAACTTGACCACATCCAGTACTTTGATGCGGGCAGTTCGATCAAGGACACGATCGTCGGCATCGTTGCAGGCATGAGTCTGACAA
>JAYELB010000035.1:0-5547 GCA_034717055.1 Methanobacteriota archaeon | reverse complement strand
CCCAATTAGGTCCAGCGGACGATTGGGTATTCTTCCAGTTTGTGTCATCAGACTTAAGTGGCATGGCCGATTGGCAGAATATTAATTCATTCTCGGCTCAGGTCCTCCCGGCATCTTCTGGAGGCCTTTTTATTGGTCCCTTTTATGCAAATCTTCTTTATGTTGTTGACGATTATAATACGGGAACAGAGCGAACCTTCTGCAATGGTGATGCAACAGAACTGACTGAAGGTGAATGGAACATGAGAGAGTTTACAGATATTCAGTCTACTTTAGCTGGCGCGGGTGTAGTAAGGTATATAACAAAACGAGTGGTGATCAACCTATGGGTGGAAAAAGGACATTTTATGGATACTCTGTTTGCCTTGGATTTGGTGCAACCTGCCTCCATTCCTTCGCTTCCTTGGCCATACCCATACCCGGTCCTACAAACCTGCAAAGGACTATGTGGTGGGCAAAGTAAAAAAGGTGGTTGTTGGTGCGATGATGCTTGCAGGAAATATGGCGACTGTTGCCCGGATTATTTCCGACAGTGTGGGCCGCCAGGCTATAAGAACACGGGCAAATAATGCTTTATCCACAGATGCAGAAAAGAGGTAATAACAACATACTTCGTTTAAATAGCTCCGTTTAGGGGCTATTTTTTCTCCACCCCACGATTGTGGGCTCAACCAGTTTGAGGTTCGATATCCAAGTCCTCGACAGCGAAGTCCAAGTCACTTCCCCCCTGTTTCTACGGGCCGCCGGCTATTCCCTCCATTAGGCCAGGCCGGCTGCTCTTCCGGTTATTGCACTTTATTACGAGACCCAGTGAAAGATAACATGAATTCCTACGTCTATTATTTATGAAAGACAAAAAGGGAAGCAAAAAAGTGTAGAAATTGCCCTCCAGCACGCAAGCCGGTCCGGGCAAGAGTTTATTCACAACCACAGGTATACGGACAGGGAGGAAAAAACGATGAGAAGTAGACACGGATTTTTTGTTGGTTTTTCTGGAATTGCCATGCTGTTTTTTTCTGTCATTGTGCTCTTCATGCCGTCCTCTGCGTATTCGCTATGTAACGATGGAACAAGGTGCAGTGACTTTGAAGAATTGATGGAATATCTTCAGGAAGAAGGAACACGAAGGAATTCAGAATATCGGATTGTCCAGCCACACTACGACCAACCAACCGTTGCACCAAGGCATGGACAATACGGTCACTCCTGCTATTTTTTCGCCATAGCACCGATCATCGAATACCTGGGATATTCACGATTTACACAGGGTGACCATTTAACTTACCTATTTAATTATCCAACGAGCATCGGACTTGGTTATCACAGATTGGACGCCGGCTATTATCTTTCGGCCGAAGATCTTATGGCCAGAAGCGTACACTGGGAGACGCTTTTCAATAAATGTGAATTTGATCATGGTTGGAAGTGCGAACCATTTTCCAGGGATAGTTTTTACTCGGATGCCGCCAAGACAGATATTAATACTGACACAAGGTCGTGTTCAGACCGTTTTGATGTAGGTGAGGAATACGGGTGGTGTTCCAACATGGCAGATACCTACGAGGCCTGGCTGGACGAAGTGGGCAATGGATGTGGCGGCGGCGGGTGCGACTGTCGACAAGATGCAAGTTGCGGAATGTTTTGGTTTGCAAACCACGTCTTGAACACCTGGGATGCAGGTTGCAATGATATGAAGAAATTTGAACCTGACCCAACCAGCTATTCAGACAGGCTTCATATGCGAAAAGTTGTAAAGGGCTTTATAGACCACAATCTTCCGCTACTAATTGCAGTTAGACAGGGTGGCCACTTCATGACCCTTATTGGCTATACGGATCTTGATCACACAGGTTATCCTCAAAAAGCCATTATTGTCGACTCTGGCGAAGGCTATAAATTTGCCTCGCTTGTCGATAACTGGAACGAGCATGAAAACAGCTCTATTCGTTGGCTAATCCCATGGAATCAGCATCTTGACAACGGATGCGAATCAGGAGGTTGGGCGGACCAAATCGATGGTCATTCCAGTGATTTTAAATTATGTACGATGCCTGACGGTTGGACTTCGAAATGTGTTGAAAATCGTATTTATGGTGCCCAAATAACCTGCGAGGATAACGGTTCGATAAGATCGCGTTACTTCGCATACGACGACGATCTGTTTGTCTCTGATTCTAATCAGATATCCTGTGACAAGGTGAAATTGCGCTACTGTGATGGTGAACACGCCATAGAGTCTGTCAAAATTCAACGCTATTTTTATTCTTCAACCACAGACGAATGGTATGAGGGACAGATATATTATCCTGACGTTCTCAGTACACAAACCCCCCGCAACGGTCGCCCAGGCCCTCTCAATGTTGTAGAGTGGGACGCTGTGTGGCCCGATAATTATTGGATGATAGCTCACGGTCTTGGCGGAACTTACACAAAAAGGCGTTCAACAATCGAGATGACATTTGACGATGGCGCCGTTAAAAAGATTGAGCTTTCCCCGCCGGATACGTATGGAGTAACTGTAGACTGTATTAACAATGGCAGAATTAGATCTTCATACTCTTATGAAGCTGACCACGGCGTATTCAGGGTTGCCGACGAAGACTTTATCGACAAGCAGTTTCTCTACGAGTATTACGACAAATCCTGCGATGAAGTCGTTGCGCGTGTAAACCTTGGCGAAGGAGCCGGTGACGTTGTCTCCGCAACAATACAGCGGATGTACTACAGCATCGGCAATGGCGAGTGGCTTCCTCTGCAATCCGCATGGTATCCTGATAATAACCAGAGTGTTCCAGATGGTCTAACAGGCTGCACACGTATATTTACATGGGATGATGTATGGCCTGAAAACTATTGGCTGGTTGGCGACAACGTAGGTTCAGGTTCAAATTTCGGAGACAGAAAAACCGTTATACGCCTGCTTGACGGCAGTCTGAATCTCCTCCGGGAGATAGAGATCGTTCCGTACTAACTGATATTCAGAAAGTAGTATTCCTGATCATAGACCGCAACCGGCCTGAGATCCCCACAGGCCGGTCGGGTCTCTCTACCGCCTCCCAACGATTGACGCCATCAGGCAGCCTGTGCAACGGTTCTTGTCAGCCCGAAGTGTGCCAGTTTTCAGTTTTAGCAATTTTTTTCTAAGCCGTGTGTAAGATAACATGAATTCTTACGTCTATTATTTATGAAAGACAAAAGAAGAAAGGGTGACAAACGGAAATCTATAAAAAAGGCCTATGGTACTGAAAGGGGGTGGTCTTCATGGGCTAGGAATTAAGCACCAGAAAGGAAAGGATGGATCAAGACTAAATAGACACGGAGCAACTTCTTTGAATTGGGATTAGTAATAGTAAGTGTCGTTGCAACATTAGTTGCAACGAGCATTAACTGACTAACAAAGCTTAAGGAAGGAGAAAAAGATTATGAATCGGTACTCAAAAAAGAAAAAGTCAAATCCGGTTGCAGAATGTCGAGTAACCAGGAGCGCAGGGATTCTATTCGTTGCTTCGCTGTTGGTTCTCTTCATGGTGATAGCCGGTGCTTTGCCGGCCTTGGCGGCTGACGGAAAAATCTATCCCGGAGCCATGGGTGTCCCTACCCCTTGCGATGGGAACAACAGACCCACATACAGCTACGGATACGGCTGGGGTGCTATCGGGAATCACTCTGCCACTAGCTGGCTCTATCTTGACTTGCCAGCCATCCGAGACGCCCACGGTATTAACAAAAGCTGGGTCCGGGTGATTGACAGGCACGACAGCGCCGACATTCGCTGCCAACTGCATAGCACGTTCTGGTATGGACACATTTACTGCGGATGGTTTTCACCATATATGTACAGCTCGGGTAGCGGCAGCCATGAGCAGGTGCTCTCGCTAGGTGGGGTCGGTGCCAACACCATTTCGCACTATTACTTTAGCTGCAGGATTCCACCCAAGTATAATAATAGGCAATCCTGCATCAATTCATACTATGTAGAGGAAGACTAGATTAGTGGTGAGCAGGAGCGGGAGTAGCCTCCCGCTCCTGCTCCTATCCATCGGGTTTACAACTGTACCCGGGAGGGAATGAGCATGATAGTGAACACAAGAAAAATGTCTGCTGTGGGACTACTGAGTTTCGGACTCGCGCTGGTCGGCATCGGTGCTGCTGTCTTCTGGATGTATGGGTGTTACAGTGCATCCCATGGATCTTCCATAACCGGGCCAAGCAGCTTAGCGGCCATCAATGCGTTGGAAGCAGAGATCAAGGAGATGAAAGGTGGCAGCAGTGATTTGGAACGGCGTTCGGCAGAGATGAATAGCGAGCTGACTTTGCTCCGGTCGCAACTAGTCGATCTCAACCAGGGGCAGGAATTGATTGACCGGATCGCCTCGGCTGGTCTCGAGAGCTCGGGAGCATCGGCGCCGGACGGGGAAGGCGTTGCTGCGGACCTCACTCCGGAAGAAGAAGCAGAGCAGGTGGAAGCCCAGACAATGGAACTGATCGAGTTTTTCGAAGAAACGATTCTTACCGAGGGGACCGACCCGGAGTGGTCGAGTTTGGCGGAGCTCGCTCTGGATGATGCATCTAAAAGCGAGGAGATGACTGAGTTCAATCTCGTAGACGCAAAATGTGGAACCACGATGTGCCGCATGGAGCTTTCCCTCGACGGCTCCGAGTCACCCGAGGAGAGCTTTCGCAAACTGGTAGACTTAGCGCCATGGCAGGGCGAGGGCTTTATCCGTGTCCAGGACGGAAATGATAGGGAGTCTGCTCAGGCCGTTATTTACCTCGCCAGGGAGGGTTACTCCTTGCCGCAACACAGGGAATGAAAGCATCGAAGAGATAAAAGCGTAACAGGAATTAGAAACATCATGGCAATACGGGGATGCCCCATATTGCCATGTCTGATTCTCGGCACAAACAACATCATAAATATGCTAAGTTGTGATGTAACGTTGCGAATTTATACAACATATCTACAGACACCATCGTTTTAGAAAATCCGCCTAAATACCTCCCTCCTTAATTGTCCCTGACCTAAATTGAGAAAACAAAATTTGGAGTTTCCGTTCAGACACTAATTAGGGTATGTTGCCTTATCAAGGAAATTGAAAGCCTATGACGGAATATTTTCAGCAAGATTACTATCGATTTTTCTCCATTTAAGTTAAGTTGAGCGATTAGCTGTTAGCCCTTAGCGTTTAGCTTTGAAAAATGGTTCATCACGGATTAGTGTGGTAATCCGTAATGAACAGCAATTAGCTTTTAGGTGTTAGTAACCTATTTGGAAAACAGCAGCAAATTAACCGCTAATCGCTAACAGCTAATACCTAAGCTTGTAATAGTAAAACATCCTGTAATTATTAAACTAATCGCTAATCGCTAAAGGCTAATCGCTCATTTTAGGTTTAAGTTAAGATTATCTTGTTATTTAATTGCCGGAACAATTTTAGGAACGGGAGATAAATAAGTTGAACAAAAATTAACAGGATTTTTTGTTGTATTCAAGGCGCGAGGAGCGAGCATAACGGGTTATGTGATCGACGAGCAACGAAGAAGACG
>JAYELB010000034.1:0-5548 GCA_034717055.1 Methanobacteriota archaeon | reverse complement strand
CTTGAGCCGAACTATCCACCAAACGGTATAATTACCAGAATCCGTCTTACTAATTCAGTAAGCGTCTGGGTCGCACGTATACATGGCTTCATCAAGCGAGATACAGGTATCTCGCTCTTCACCCTTCTATAGCAACGTTGGTTGCCATATGCATCGTAAATTATGTAACATGAAAGTGCTACCCTTCCAAGTTGGAGTACTGGAAGATAAAGGTTTCGTCGGTGTGGCACCAAAGCGCATAAGGTGAAGGAGGACCGTGACACCAAAGTATGCCAATTAAAGACTGTAAACTCTACATCGTGGGCATCGGCCCAGGAAATCCGGATTTGATGACCGTCGCCGCGCAACAAGCAATCATGGAATCTGATTATATAATCGGTAACACCACATATCTCAACCAGATCGAGCCATTGCTGCCCGGAAAGAAGATTATAACCAGTTCAATGGGGGAGGAAATTGCTCGCGCCAAACACGCGCTGGAACTGACATCCGGGGGGAACACCGTATCTATCATAAGCGGAGGCGACGCCGGAGTATATGGTATGGCAGGGATTGTGCTGGAGATCGCAGAGAAAGATGGCGCGTGCGCGGGTACCAGAATGCAAGTAATCCCTGGCGTAACCGCGGCAAATGCGGCAGCAAGTATTCTTGGATCCCCGATCACAAGCGATTCCGCGTCTATTAGTCTAAGCGATCTACTGACACCGTGGGAGGACATCGAGAAGAGGATAGCTGCCGCTGCCGCTTCTGACTTTGTGATCGTCCTCTATAATCCGAAGAGCAGGAACCGAAACACAAACTTTGTCAGATGCATAGAGATAGTCAGGAGACACAAATCCGGGTCGGTACCGGTGGGACTCGTAAAGAATGCATTCAGAGGTGAAGAGAGCGCGGTTGTGACAACGCTTGAAAACGTTCTCGATTACGACGACTTCGTCGATATGCACACCACCGCGATAATCGGAAACAGCGAATCAAGGATCTGGGGGGCGCGGATCATAACACCAAGGGGTTATCACAGAAAGTATGACTATTGATTCTGAGACTATACACATGTGGAGCAGATCGACAGGTCAACCATTTCGTTGCAACGAAACGGTTATGTGCCATAAAATATTAAAACGTCGTACATGGACAGAGTGGCAGTAGATAGAACCAAGGAATCCATTGATCGGTTCGTCGAGTCTGAAATGGTCATCTCAAGGGGGTTTATGGTATCTGCCCGGAAGATATTCGGAGAGAGGTACAAGGCTGCCATCAGGAACCTCTCGCACGAATATGGGAAACTCATCGAGTATCTTCCCTGTGATGCGGGTATGACCTACATGACCAGTCGGAAGGTTTTGGGTTGGCACAAGGATGCTGGTAAGTACGACGAGGCCGGGGAATATATCACACGTTTTGATTCAACGGAGGATTGATCATGGCAACGACGGAAATGCTGGATAAAATTTTATCAGATCTTATGAAGACCGGGGGTATCGAATCAAGCGTGGTTGCAAGTCGGGATGGGTTGCTAATGGCATCGTGTATGCAGAAAGGTGATGCCGAGACGTTTGCTGCCATGTCTGCAACGATGCTCGGCGCTGCGGAAACCGCATCCACCGAACTGGAGAAGGGAATACCGGACCGGGTAATCGTTGAATCTAGCAATGGAATGTTGATTGCTATCGGTGCCGGACCAAAAGCACTGGTCGTGGTGCTCACCCCGTCAGAGATCAGTCTCGGACTTGTGCTCATGGAACTTGACAAGGCCGCCGATGAGATTAAGAACATTATTACTTAAGGACGATTATCATGTGGATTGAACTGAACGGATGGATGGCAAAACTCCGGTTTTCTGCCTGCCATCTAATACCATACCATCAAAAATGCGGGAGACTACACGGGCATACGTATGCGGTGAGCGTGAAGATACATGGGGAGCGGAGTGATGAGTTTATCATCGATTTTGAACTCTTAAAGGAGTTAATTGCCGAGATATGCGGTAGTCTCGATCACCACGTCATCATCGCCAGGAACGATCCCCGCATAAAGATCAGAACGGAGGACGACGGCGTAATCGTCGACATCGGCGAGAAGAACTACCGGTTTCCGGCAGATGATGTCGTCTTTGTTCCGACCGATTCAACGAGCGCAGAGAGCCTGAGTGAGTATTTTGCATCCAAGATTGCATCACGAATGGGTCCGAATGTCAACAGGATAGAGGTGAGGATCGATGAGGGTATCGGGCAAGGCGCAGGATGCGTATTGGATCTCGAGGCGGCATGAAGGTGAAAGCACAACAGATACTCTGTTGCTACAACGTTAACATCGATTCGGTGTGTACCATCGATGGTGCAAAGGTTGGGCAGTACCTGAGAGACCGCAAGATTGCAGATCCTCCGGAATCAATTGACCTGATCCGCGACATGGACGATCTTCTTGCGCTTCTACTTGTGTGCATGAGACGCGGAACCGGCGGCGAGTACCAGCTTGAAACGCCTGCCTCCATTAGAGAGTCGTTGTCCCTGGTAAAGGGTGAACCTGTGCTGCGTCTGGGTGGAAATGCAGGAATCGCTGCGGATGTCCTCTCCAAACTCGGAGCAGCGGTCGTAATCCCGAATGTAGCATCCCTGTCAAGAAAACAAGCGGACCTGCTTAAAGGCGATACGATACGGGTTCCGGTTTACAAGGATGGTGGCATCGTTTTATCAAAGCCGTGTGATGCGGTCAGGGACGAGAAGGATTCCATACATTATGTCTTCGATTTCAAAAAGGGAGAAGAGGTTGCACTGCCCGACCGGACGATCAGAGCACCGTGCGACAACCGGCTCATAGCAACGTACGATCCGAGAAACATATCCATATACATCGATCCGGCCTTCGAGGGGTTTTCTGATGCGAATATCAGAGAGATGGATGGCGTACTGGTTGCAGGGCTTCACATGCTACAGGGTAGCTATCCGGACGGATCGACGTACCTCGATCGGATGCGCCGCATCACCGCGCAAATGCATGGATGGAAGTCATCAAACCCGGATCTTTTGATGCATTTCGAATCAGGGGATTTTCTGGATGGTGGGATTCGGGATTATGTGATCGCAAGCGTCTCAGGTATCGTGGACAGCATCGGAATGAATGAACAAGAGTTTCTCGGGGACGATGCCGACGTTTCAGGCAAGGGCATCATCGAAAAATCGGTAGAGACGATTGATGAATTCGGGATGTCGAGATTATGCATCCACGCCCGGGATTTTATCGTGAGCACCTTTGATCCGGCCTATATCGATCCGGCATCCGAGATCGATGCGCTTACCGCGGGCGCAGCCGCATCTGCCGTACGTGCAGAGAGGGGGTATGTGGATAAGGACATGCTCCCTGATGCGGTTTTGGGGATGATGCCAAACGATGCCGGGATTCGTGAATGCTCGATGGTTCGAGAGTATTTCGATGGAGCGAAGATCGGAAATGGGGTGCATCTAACATTGGGTGGTTACTCTGTCTGCATCGTGCCGTCACTCTGGTGCAAGCACCCGATAACCACGGTCGGCCTGGGCGATACCATGACCGCAGCGGTCTTCCTGCGGGAACTTGAACTTACGCACCGCAACCGGAGTTGATGGGTCTTCGAATTCGGAATATGGCTTTCAGAATCCATCGGTTCCACTGAACGTTCCCTGCATTCAGCCCATCCCTTCCAGCTTCCCCATAATCCTTGAATACGTCTGGCGCCACTTGTTAAACCCGCACCCGGAGTTCCAGGGCATGCCCGCTCTTAATTCCAGCACCAGATCATAGAGTTCCCGGGGCATCCACGGCGCCTTGAAATCGAACTGGTCGAAGTCACCCCATTCCTCAAGGGTCGTGAGGCGGACGAGACCATGCCGGATTGCGGTGTCGTAGAGTCGTGTACGCGGATACGGCGTGAAAAACGACAGCAGGATATCGATGTGCTCGAGCCGTTCCTGCTCGCCATATATCGAGATCATCCGGTCAATCGCCTTAAATGTGCGCTTGACCTCCTCCATCGTGTCTATGCCCGGGATTCCAACCATAAAGGAGGAGCGGACATCAATGTCGTGTTTCACGCACTGTCTGGTACAGATCTCGATCTGCTCCACCTTCGCGCCCTTGTTTATGGCGTCCAGTGCCGCCTGATACCCACTCTCGGTGCCGATGAAGACCTCCACGACGCCAGCCTGCCGTACCAGCGACCACAGATCATCATGCATTTTGGACAACTGTTCCATCCTTCCGTTGACGCTTGTGAGTCGCACCCCGAGGTCTCTTTCGATGAGTAGCCGGCTAAGTTCCTTTACGCGGTGGAGATTTAAGAAGAAATCGCTATCCCGTATCATGAACGTGTCGATGTTGTAGGTGGTTGTTAGATGCGCAAGCTCGTCCACCACCCTCTCGGGATTCAGCGCAGTCCAGTGCCGTTTGCAGAAGATTGGTTCGGAGCAGAAATAACAGGCTGATGCGCAGCCCTGGCTGATATAGTAGTCGATGCAGCGCTCACCGAATTTGTATCCTTTGATGTGGCGCTCCACATCGATTAGCTCGTAGGGGATCCGCGGAAACTCGTTTAAGTCGGTAAACTCCCTGTCCGGGTTGGTGATTATGCGCTCGCCCGCCTTGTAAGACACCCCTCGCACCCCATCCAGTGTCTCGCCGGAGTATAGTCGCGCCACAACCGCCCTGAATGTGAGTTCGCCCTGCCCCCTGACCACGATATCGATATTGGGGTTCGCAAGCGTCTGTTCTGGCTGGGTGGTGGGATGGTAGCCGCCCCAGATCACAGGCAGGTCCGGATACCGCTCTTTCACCGCGGCTGACACATTAAGCCCGTCCCGGATCTGGTAGCAGGTCATGCTGCTCACCCCAAAGCAGAGGGCATCGCGGCAGGCGTCCAGTATCAGATCCGTGTAGTTGGCATCCACCGGGGCATTGATGATTGTGACCTTGAAATCGCCCATGACCATCCTGGCTAATGCCAGCAGGGAAAGTGGGATATTGACGAGAGGCACCTGAAGCGACGTGGTCATCTTGTTGACGACGGCTACCGAGTGCTTCACAGGCATGGGGTTAAAGAGGACGATATCAGGTGGCATAGTACTGACATGGGGCGGGGATGGGTATAATGTGCCGCTTTAGCGCAGATCAAAAGGATCTATCGATTCACTTCTTCGATCACATCAAAATGCTTATCCACGCTTATCATCTTCCCGATGCCGCTGTTAAGCAACTTCGCACGAATAACCTGTACATTTAAGGCAGTATTTCTCAAAACTACTTCCGTTCAACTCGTTTCACCACAAAATTTGCAATCTCTGTGCTCTCTGTGTCCTCTGTGGTTCAATCCATGAAATAATTTGAAGTATATCATGAGAAATAAAACCACAGAGGTCGCCGATTAAGAAGGGGGCGGTTACCCACCCCTCCTCATCTCAGAACGGTACAAGAAAGTTTCCCTTCGTACCGCTCAAGCATCTCATAACCCTTTTTAGTATCGGGCAGCATTTCCGTAAGTTAAAGTAGTCTTGGTCAATATAGGGATTCTTATCCA
>JAYELB010000033.1:0-5562 GCA_034717055.1 Methanobacteriota archaeon | reverse complement strand
AGCGCCAGCACCACAGCCATAATCTTCTTCTGCGAGATTCCCTGATCCTTTGCTGCACGCTCCTCCTGCTCTATTCTCAGGCGTACCTCTTCCTGCGATGCCCTCTCCTTTTCTCTCTGTTCAGCCTCTTCTCTTGTTTTTCGTTCCTCTTCTTCTTTCTGTAGACGTTCTTCTTCCTGTCTTGCCCTCTCCCGTTCCTTCCTCTCCGCCTCTTCTCTCGCCCGCCTTTTCTCCTCTGCATCTTCTTTGATCTCGGTGCGCTGCACCACACTTCCCTCAATGTTCACAGACGCTGCGCCCTCCCCACCGGCAAATGTTGTTCGCTGCACCACCGAATCGATGATGTTTATAACCTGCTCTTTCTTGATGATCCCGATCTCCCTTGCTTCGGCACTCAGGACAAGATGGCGCAGGTTGTCCAGGATCTCATTCAGAAAACCGTTCAAGCCGTGTCTCTTGTCCGAGTTTGCACGCAGGAGAACCTGAGTTACGCTGTCATACTCCTTGACGACCGCAGTGAGCAGATAATACGCCTTCTCACCGAGCGCATCACCTGCAAGATAGAGTATCGCGCCATTCTCGATCGGAACTTCATCCACCCGGTACAATCTGTTCTTACAGGTGTGGTAAAGGAAATCCACAACTTTATCGACCGCTATCCCCTCAAAATTGATGCCGCGCTCTTCTAAGTATCCGGTATCCAGAAATGAGAGGAAATCAGCCCGCGTAATCGATTTCTCCTTCAGGAACGGGCAGACACAGTGCACCTCTTTGGGTTGCATCTCCAGCGTGTGCCGATTCCACTGATGGTCTTTGTAACGTATCGTTGCTGCAATCTCCTCTTTGTGGATGCATCCGAGCGGTTTTAGTGTGAATTTTGCTGTTCTCGGAACAGTTGGAGGAATCGTTCCGAGTTTCTGTATCGTGTTGCCCTCAAGGTCGAAGAGAGACTCACTGTAATCCAGTATGACTTCGACATCTGAAATAATGAAATCGCTGTTGTTGATCACCCTGATCCCGAACCTGACGTTGTTGTCGGGCAGGACTTCGTATCCGCGTTTTATCTCGATGTCAGCCATTTCGCAGTCACAATGTACGCATGGCAGATATTTAACGCTGACTCTTTCTGATCTGCCTTCGGAATATGGGTTTTATTTGATGGTGACCGTCACGCCCGTTGTACCTTGTTTGGAAAGTCTATCGGAAAGGACGGACATGCGGTTGCAACATGAGGTATCCGATGAGATGCCGCTTTGATTGGCATATTCTTTGCTTGCTTAACCTTTCCGAGTGGCGTTGTCGATGTGTATGCTATGCGTGGAGTCAAACTTGCCCGATGATGCCCGGTCTTTCCGAATGATTGATTGTTATGGCAGATATGGATCACGTCCATGTTTTTTTCTGATACTTCTGAAATGTCCTCTGATTCCGTTGTCACACGTAGCATCATCACCAACATTATACAGTATATTTGCTTTTATATTTTTTTCTGGGTGTGTGATGCAGTGCCGTTGCCCACTGCTCTGAAGTTTTTGGCGCTCATGCAATTTGCGTTGAACACATTTCATTGATAGCGCTATCGTCACAATCCATCGTCGTTGGACCAGACGGCAGCGTGCATGTGCACAAGCGTTCCCCGGCGTGAGCCTGTGAACTGGCAGTCACCAGACACGCGGCGCACATCGGTTGTGGGATGATTAGGCGCTACAGCTCAGCGGGGCGGAGTCCGACATAGCCGATAGGATCATGCGGGACCCGTCTGTGATCGAGAGGGACTGCGCATAACAAACGAAAAACAGACACTATCGGGGCAATCGACCTCTACGGGATCGACCGTGACCACACACCAGTCATCATCGAGATCAAGCGAAGCCAGCCCACCCCATCCACAGTGATCCAACTCAAAGCATACGTTCTCGACCACAAACACTGGCATACGGGGGCTGTGAAGGTTCGCGGGATACTGTGCGCACCCAACATACCAACCATGATACGAACCCTGCTCACAGAGAACGAACTCGAGTGATGGCGTTCAAATATGAGTTCGAGCAGGCGGATGATGCGCAGAGCGTGCTCGAAGAGTTCACATAGTAACTGAAAACGCAACTATAATAGCGGTAGGCAATGGATCGCTGAGGATTGATTTAGAGCGTCTATGGCGAGGTCATGGGTTGGAACATCCAACCATACCGAAAAATCGAGATACCCCAAAAGCCGATGAGGTTTTGGCATGAGTTTCTGTAGATTCTACTCATAATCGATTCCCATCGTAACCCGTAACTATTGGGAGTTCACTGCGTGGTGTTGATCTCTCTTGCAGAGCGTGAGATCTTGCGCAGGATCAGAGATCCTTCACTGGCGAAGATGCTCCGAAATTTCAGACAGTCGGATCCTATAGGTATTCAGATTCTTGCAGGTGTTGCCCCGCAAGGGCAGTTCTTGGAATATATATGTTTTTTCATATTTTTACTTCTGTGAAAACGGATCGGAGGGGTCTTAGAATTTTATAATTTAGTCTTATGATTATTCCATACAAAACTCGCTATATTGGTGGGAAGATGACCCATATTATTAGGAATTTACACACTACAATTTTTAATTTGTTCTGGTCGGTTGAAAAAATGGCGTCAACCCGGCAAATACGGGTATGATTACATGGGTGTAATCAGTGAAATCGGTGTTAATCTGTGGCTAAAATAGTATCAGCCACAGATTAACTCAGATGGACACAGATTATCGGTGTAAACTACTTTTCAGGTCGATAGTGCTCCATTATGGCAGTTGTGGTTGCGTAAGATAATCCGACGTTACCAGAAAATAATAAAAAGATTCCTCATATAAGCGTTTTCTCTTCTCGAAAAAGCAGAAGTTCAGCCTGGGAGTTCTCGATGCGCATATGAATTTTTGTGGATTCGGAGATACCGGACAACCAGAAAGTTTAATGTACCTCTGATCTATAGGTCGAGCAATGCATGGCTATCAGAACGGTGATGAACTTGTGTGATGAAGAAGAGCAGGCGCAGTTGGAATGTGAGACCACGTCCGACATGCAACTGGACAACGGGATCACAATATCGGTCGGTGACATCGAGATCAGTGTACACAGCAATGAACTGACATTCGATGAACTCGAGGAGCGGTTGTTTGCTATCATCGACAATGTTGATATGCGATTTGCGAATAGAGACAAAAATTATATGAATTATACGGTTTGAGGTGGATAAATGGATTTAAATGAACTCAGGCACGGTACTGAACTGTTGAAGCGAGGATTCGCTGCCATGCAGAAGGGCGGCGTTATTATGGATGTGACAACTCCGGATCAGGCAGTCATTGCAGAGGAGGCTGGCGCGGTTGCTGTGATGGCGCTTCATGCAGTTCCATCTGAGATCAGGAAGCAAGGTGGTGTTGCGAGGATGGCTGACCCGCAGATCGTCTGCGAGATCATCGACTCGGTAACGATTCCCGTGATGGCAAAGGCAAGGATCGGGCATACCATGGAAGCGCGGATCCTTGAGGCGATCGGTGCGGACATGCTCGACGAGTCAGAGGTACTGACGCCTGCTGACGAATTCCATATTGACAAGACCGAATTCACGATTCCATTCGTGTGCGGCGCACGCAATCTCGGCGAGGCGTTGCGGCGTATAGCAGAGGGTGCCGCGATGATCAGGACAAAAGGAGAAGCAGGCACCGGTGACGTGCGGGAAGCGGTCAGGCATACGAAACTGATCTCCGGAAGCATCCGGTCCCTGAAAGGGAAGAACAAGGAGGAACTTGCAAGAGTTGCAAGGGAGATCGAAGCTCCATTCGAACTGGTCGAGGAGACCGCGAAGCTCCAGCGGCTGCCAGTGGTCAACTTTGCAGCAGGTGGAGTCGCAACTCCCGCCGATGCTGCACTGATGATGTATCTCGGTGTGGACGGTGTCTTTGTTGGATCAGGTATTTTTACGGCAGAGGATCCGGAAAAGATGGCGAACGCGATCGTAGAAGCTGTCAACAGCTACGATAATCCAGATGTTCTCGCCGAGATCTCGAAAGGTCTCGGAGCTCAGATGAAAGGGATCGATATCAGGACGCTTTCTGACGTGGAGACGTTGCAGACGCGCGGCTGGTGAGACATTCTGTTAGATGTTTGGATAGCTTCAGCTCTCTGATACTATCTGGAAGAGATGAGATACCCGGTATAAGTATGTCCGCGCTATCGCATAATTTCTGCAATTTATCAGAACACTGCTGCATCGTCAGCACCCCCACATCTGCGGCCCTGATCGCGCGAAGGTCGTTAATCTCGTCGCCAACCATGATGACTGTGTCATAAGTTTTCCGGAGATCCATGATGAGGCGCTCCTTGATGAGTGGGGTTGCAACCGGGACTACATGATCCTGTGGAATCTTCAGGCGACCTGCGAGCACGGATAGATTTCGCATACTGTCGCCGGATGCGATGTACATATCTGTGCAATCTGCAAGTTCTGTAATCGTTGCTTCTGCGCCATCAAAGAGTTTTCCGCCTGAACAGACTACGTAATGAATCGCTCCGGTGGGCACGTCGATCACGAATCCGGTTCCGATATAAAAGACGTCTTTACACTTCTCTCTCACCGCTGCTACCACATCTAAGAGATCGGAGACGTGAGCACCCCCCGAGCCATGTTTTAACATATTTCGGACATCGTCAGTCGTAATATCATCGCTCGCGCAGCCGATGTTTATGTCGATCTTGTTTTCGGAAAGAAAACGCGACAGAACCTGATCCGGCGGATAGTTTGAGAGCGCATCCGGTGGTACATCGATTGCAACGAGCGCCTGAGACTCGCTGACGAGATGCAGGGTGACTGCATCATAAAGCGTGCCTCCGCTCTCCATATCCTTTGCTACCCGGTACGTATGCATCAGCGTACCGGAGGAGTCAAAGACGATCGCAACCGTGTGAGTCATCTGTACTGATAGTCACTGCGCGGGTATTAACTCTTCTGACGAGAAGTGCCCTTCTGATAGGGGGGCGGTTCACTGGTGTTCCAATGAACCGTCAACGGATCCGCGCAACTACTCACCCACCACCTCCACAAACCGAAATGTTCATAATCAATCCGCATCAACCAGAGACCTGCGCCTCGGTGGCTTAGCGGTATAGCGCGTCCTTGGTAAGGACGAGGTCGCGGGTTCAATTCCCGCCCGAGGCTTGTTAAGCTTTTTTAAGGTTTGTCCTCGACCCGTGATCTTCAAACCAGACGCTATATCCGAGTATATGGCGGGATCGCGTCTGTTGCTGCTGCCACAACCTGAATTGTGGTGGTACCTGCCACGTAAAACCAGATAGCTGCGCGCCTTTCAGATCGTGATTGGTCTTCGCCTGACATGACTCAGGGTTCTGGCTGGTATGACGCACGACCTGCAACTTTTTATACTATGAACATCATAATCATTAGTATTATGGGATGTGTGTGGGAGGGAGTGGGGGCATTTCCTTTGCAATATCTCATGGTGCGGTGATGTTCGGAGACTATCAACATATATAGCACAGCATCTCCAAAAAAACGCATAACAACCAGTACGGCG
>JAYELB010000032.1:0-5565 GCA_034717055.1 Methanobacteriota archaeon | reverse complement strand
TGGTCAAAAGATTGCAGTATTTGCTAACGCATTCGTTTTATGCGAAATTGTTGGCAGTAAGACGTGTAACCCAGAATAAAGGTAAGAGAACCGCCGGAATCGATGGCGCGAAGTGGATAACACCGAATTCCATGATGAACGCTGCTCTCAAGATGGGTTATGTGCATGAATGCTGGAATTATACGACCGGAATGCCACAGAAACAGAAATAAACTGCTGCCCAGGTACAGAAAGGGTTATGAAATGCTTGAGCTGTATGAAGGGAAACTTTCTTGTACCGTTCTGAGACGAGGAGAGGCGGGTAACCGCCTCGTCCTTAGTCTGCGATTCCTTTTGCCGATTTTATCACGGATGGATAGATGGGTGAGTGATACGAATTTTAACAGGCTATTTTCCGGCAAACCTTACGCATCTCGAGACTTTTTAATTTGTTCTGGTCGGTTGAAAACATGGCGCCAACCCGGCAAATACAGGTATGATTATGTGGGTGTAATCAGTGAAACCGGTGTTAATCCGTGGCTAAAACAGTATCAGCCACAGATTAACACAGATGGACACAGATTATCGGTGTAAACGACTTTTCAGATCGATAGTGCTCCATTATGGCAGTTGTGGTTGCGTAAGACAATCCGACGTTACCAGAAAATAATAAAAAGATTCAGCATCTCCGGATGTGTCCGTAAGTTTTATCGCATTGTATTAAAGATAGAGAACCACAAAATGCCAGAACTGCCGGGCAAAGAGGAGGATCTGATACCATGGACGTAAGCCAAACAATCTTCGAAGAATACACTGACGATCTTGGACCTGAGAAGATAATCCACATCTACGAACCAGTCGCAAAATTAAGAGCGATCGTGGTAATCGACAACGCTGCCGCAGGACCTGCCATTGGCGGCGTCCGGATGGCTCCGGATCTCACTACAACAGAGATAATAAGACTCGCAAGGGCGATGACACTTAAGAATGCTGCGGCAGGGATCCCGCACGGAGGTGGCAAAGCCGGAATCATCGCTGACCCGAAGACCGGGGATAAAGAGTGCCTCATACGAATGTTTGCAAGAGCGATCGAATCTCTTCACGATTACACGCCCGGTCCTGATATGGGCACCGATGAATCCTGCATGGCGTATATATTCGATGAAATAAAACGGGCTGTCGGCCTTCCAAGAGTGCTTGGAGGAATCCCTCTCGACGCGATTGGGGCAACCGGTTTCGGGATCGCAGAATGTGCGGAAGTTGCAAAAGAGTATATGGATCTGGATTTGAATGGCGCAAGACTCGTTGTCGAGGGATTCGGGAACGTGGGCAAGAATGTGGCGCGATTTCTCGAAGAGAAGGGAGTGATTCTTGTGGCTGCGAGCGATACAAGCGGAACTGTATACAACAGTGACGGGATCGATGTTTCAGGATTGATACGGACAAAGGAGAGTAAAGGATCTGTCATCTACTACGAGGACGCGGAAAAGCTGAAGACAGAGGATCTCTTAAAGATACCCGGTGATATATTCGTTCCTGCTGCAAGACCCGACGTCATCGATGAGAGAAACGTCGGCACGCTTGACACAAAGCTCGTAATCCAGGGTGCGAATATTGCGATAACATTCGGCGCCGAGAAGGTGCTTCATGAGAAAGGTATCCTATCAGTCCCCGACTTCATAGCGAATGCCGGCGGCGTCATCGCGGCTGCGGTCGAGTACAGGCACGGAAGTGAGAAAGGGGCTTTTTCTGAAATCAAGAGTAAAATAAGAGCGAACACGAAGAAAATCCTCGATAAAACGTACAGTGATGGATTGTATCCGCGGGATGCCGCTGAAATGATCGCAAAGGAACGGGTGCTCTCTGCGATGAGCTACCGCAAATGTATATAATAGCGCCCCATGCTCTCAAAGGTCCTTGAACCGGATTCGATTGCGGTGATCGGCGCATCTTCGAATCGTGAAAAATGGGGATACCGGATATTGGATAACATCATCTCGGGAGGGTACGCAGGAGTGGTTTATCCCGTGAACCCAAACAAAGACGAGGTTCTGGGGATGAGATGCTATCCTTCGGTTCTAAACCTCCCCCACAGAGTCGATCTCGGCATAATCGCAGTTCCGGCAGGAAGTGTCCCCGCGGTTCTGGAAGAATGCGGAAGAATTGGCGTCCGGGGGGTCGTGATCGTATCGGCGGGATTTGGCGAGGTTGGAAACACCGAACTTGAGGGCAGGGTCCGCGATATTGCGAGGGACTACGAGATGCGGATGATCGGTCCGAACACGTTCGGCTTCATCAACACGCACCTCCACCTGAATGCAAGCATCATCCCGGAGATGCCAGAGAAAGGCGGAATCTCGTTTGTGACCCAGAGCGGAACATTTGGGCTTGCGCTTGTGGACTGGGCTGCAAGCCAGCAGATGGGACTCCATCTTGTCGTTGGGGTCGGGAACAAGGTAGACGTCGATGATTCCGACATTCTTGCGTATATGAGTGCTGATCGGCACACAAAAACTATTATGATGTATATCGAGGGGATAGATCAGGGAAGGCGGTTCATCGATGTCGCAAGCAGGATCCGAAAGCCGGTAATCGCGCTCAAGACCGGGAGATCTCAGGCAGGACGTAAGGCGGCACTGTCGCACACTGGCTCTCTTGCAGGCACCGATCGAATCTATGATGGAGCATTTAAGCAGGCAGGGGTCATCCGTGCAGGGACGCTCGAGGAGTTGTTTGATTCTGCACTTGCGCTCTCGATCTCTCCGCCCGCAGGTGGCGGCATCGGGATCATCTCAAACGGCGGAGGCGCTTCAATTCTCGCAGCAGATGTATGTGAAGACCTCGGGCTTCATCTTCCGGATCTATCGGAGCATACGGTTCGGATGCTTAAAGGCATGCTTCCGGCGATTGCAACGCCTGCGAATCCTCTGGATACGGCAGGGAACGGCAGCTACGAGATGTTTAAGGCTGTTACGGATGTCATGCTCTCTGATCCGGACATAAACGCTCTTTTGGTGATATATGTCCATGCCGAGATGGTTGATCCGTGTCTGCCGGCAGAGGCAGTGATCGATGCGAGAGAGGGATATGATAAACCGGTGATAACATCATGGATCGGTGGAACCGGTATTGAGGCGGCGGTAAAACTCTTAGAAGAGAACAGAATACCAAACTATCCGATGCCAGAGCGTGCGGTAGTCGCACTTAATAATCTGGTGCGTTACAAAAGGATTTTGCAGAAGCGATGAAGATACTAACCGAACACGAATCGAAAAAACTTCTGGCAGAGTACGGGATACCAGTAACAAGGGAAGCTGTGGCAGGGAGCAGAGAGGATGCGCTTCTGCTTGCATATAAGATCGGGTTTCCTGTTGCAATGAAGATCTCATCTCAGGATATTGCGCATAAGAACGCTGCCGGATGCGTCCTTCTCGATGTGGGGGTGCAGAATGTGTACGCTGCATTTGAGACGATTGTGGGGAATGCGAAGAAACATACTCCGGACGCACGAATCGACGGAGTTCTCGTCCAGGAGATGGTGCCGCGTGGAACAGAGATTGTGATTGGGGTAAAACGTGATCCGCAGTTCGGTCATGCGGTGATGTTCGGGATCGGTGGGGTCTTTGTTGAGGTGCTCGACGATGTCTCGTTTAGGATAGTTCCGCTTACAAAATGGGATGCGATCGAGATGATCGAGGAGATCAGGGGGCGCTTGATCCTGACTGGATGCGACGTGGGCGCGATAGTTGATACCATACTGAAGGTGTCTGAGATGGCTGCGGAGGGGAATATATCCGAACTTGATATAAACCCGCTTGTAGTATGTGAAAGGGGTGTAGTGGCTGTGGATGCGCATGCGATACTAGAGGGTTGATTACGATGAGTTATTCCACTTCAAACTCGCAGATGGCTTCTGCCCAGCTATCAACTGGCACTTCTTCCATTTTCTTTGCCACGATGCTGATATCTCTAGCAGCAATGCCGCTCTCCATGGAATGGAAGAATTCCTCCTCAGAAAATTCAAAATCCAGCAAATTCAGCTTCGAAGTGGTTGCGATGGCTTTTATTTTTTCAACACCCGGTGGACCACTCAATTCATATTCAAATGGGTATTCATCTCCCGGTATGGCATAAATTTTGTTCGCGGTAATGCAATTGTTCTGGAATAAGTTATTAGGAAATAATGCTGTAAGTTTTCCGCTCGTTCCTATGTTAAATAGCGTGAGATAACAATCCCGGTCAGGCTTGAAGTACACGACAATCCGGTCACCAATCCTGTATTTTCTGGCAAGTATCTTAATGTCTCTAACACCTTCAATCCCTTCTGTACTTTTAGCGGTCCAGAGTTCTATTTTGAAGGTGGGTTTAGCCTGTTTTATGCCGTTTAATTTTTCATCCAAAAAATTTGAAGTCCATTTCTGATACATTTCATTGGTGATCTCAAAACAGTTTTCTGTTAATTTCTCACTGAGCTTTTCTGCATTCTCCTTTATTTTCTTCAGCTCTGCTTCATTAACTTCCAATCTTTCCTTAAAAGGCTCCAAAGCATTTTTAAATTCCTCTATCTCTTCCGTTTTCTTACCCCTTCTTTTATAATTCTTTATCTGATCGAGTAGAAATTTCACCACCACGGGTGCGGTAGATGTTGCAAGTAATTCCACGATAGGCATTTTTCACTTCCTTTTATCTAGTTTTGTAAACATAAATAACATCAATTGACAATGGCGGGAATGTCCCCCCACAAAAACGCCCAGAAAGCATCCTCTGGGCAGTCGGTATCAATGCCAAAAAGCAACATCAGAATCGGAAATAAAATCCATATGAGTCCATATTTTATTTTTCCCGCTCTTTCTTTGTACATAAGATAAATAGTTGTTGGGAAACCGAAAACTAGCAAAGTTATCAGTGCTTCATCAGTTATCATTATTCCCTCAGACGCGTTCATTACCTCGATTATGTGAAAATAAAAAACTAATACGAGCACTGAAGAAGCAGTCATACTTCCCCATTTCCATTTTGGCGCAATTTCACGTCGAAGATTTTCTCCACATTCTCCATAAAATTTATCCTCTTCATGAACTTCTGCGTTGCAGTTAGGACATTTCATGGTCATCATCACTATATTCTCTAAGAGTATTTAAATAAGTTGGTTTTTCAGGGGCAATATTTTCATAAAGTCCGAATTTCAGGCACTGTTCCAATTTTCCGGTTCTGACGGATTCTGTGGTTTTCAAAAGATACCGAAAGAAAGCGGCGTTATACACGGTTCTGAAGAGGTACAGCTCATGAGGACTGGCTGCGAAACCCCCACGATTTCCACATATGCGAGGTCTACTGTTAGCGACCACAGAAAACAGCAGAACCAGGAAACTTCCGTACGCTAAAGAACTTTTACCATCATGTCATGAGACTCGCCTTTAAATGGGTAAACCGGCGTAGCCAGAGGAAAAGCTACAACTGGGCTCAGTTCACTCGTTTCATCCTATTTAATCCACTCCCGAAGCCGAAGATATATCAATCGCTATATACCTGAATCTGTAGAGGATGTGCTTCAGAAGCCGGATGAGGGAAATCTGAATCTTTTTA
>JAYELB010000031.1:0-5646 GCA_034717055.1 Methanobacteriota archaeon | reverse complement strand
GAGGATCTGCTGGCGATCAGTCCGGTAGTGGACAAACTCCCATGTCTTAAGGTGCTCACTCGTGATGAACGTGAAGCCGGTCTTGTCGTGGCGGAGCACTATTCCGAGGGGTGTTGGGGTCATGGTATCGAAATCCAGGCGCGTTCGCCAGTCATACCCTGTTATGCAGTGCCACTCCCGCCATCGTCTCGAGATCATAAATTCTGATCAATCCGTCTTTGATGTCTATTTTAAATTTATCTTCATGTTTGATGGGATTATAGGAATAGCTCCAGTCTCGCGTGCTAATATCGCCCCGATTCCAGTAAACACCAGTTGGCCACTTCTCAGGGATGTCGCGATTAAAGAAGACCGCTGTACCAAAAACAGGGCACCTCCACTGTTTTGATGCACCTGCAAAACCGTGTCTGGCAAAATAAGGGTCACCAGAGGGACCTTTACCTTTGGGATAGAAGCAATGTACCAGATTTAGAACAACATCCACACCAGGGTTATGGAGGTCCAGGTGTCTTATCCCATAAGTGTCATAGCACACGCACATAAAGTATTTAACGCCATTTAACTCAAAAATACTGGATTTACCACCCTCTTTGGATGAATAATCCTCCGCAAGTTCGACATGTCCCCTTTCCTGCGGTGCTGGATGGAACTTTCGACTTATAGCCTTGATGCCATCTTTGTCAACCGCTAAGCCGATCTGATCTTTGGCATAATTACCCTTTATGTGTATGTTTAGCTTTCCATCTTCCTCTTTGGCTTGTAGGTCACAGGCATCGCCACCACTGATCTTCAGTGTAGCTTTCTCCCCCTCATCGATCGTTATTTCGGCTGAGTTTCCGTCTTTGGAGATCTGTATGGTTTTATCACCATTAGATTTGCGGATCTCTGCATCGGTCGCCCATCCAATGCCATAATCATTCGTAAGGTACTCTAAGAGTCCTTTGCTACCGGCTCCTGGGACATTGTCCCAGCTAAACAGATATCCCACACTACCGCCGTCTATACCAATACAAACAATGATATTCTCCTCTACCTCTCTAAGAATGTCTTTTAGCTGTTGTTCAACGGATTTGTATATCGTACATGGCTCTTTTTCATCCGTGTAAAACCACCCACCCGGAAATAAAATGACCCCATCTCCAGATGTTTTTGTTGCAAGATGATCTACGATTGCGAGTAGTTCCTCCATCCGATCATCATTTGAATAGTCTGAATCGCTATCGGATTGACGAATAACCGTTGCAACCCAGCCATTCAAATCTTTTCTTCTGCCTTCGATAATATTCTTGAATTTTGCAACGTCATCAGAATTATCCGGATTTAAGCTGCACCACTGTATCTCCTTTGAATAAATCCGGACGGTAGGTTTCAAATTCCCGGTTAACTCTGGCAGAAAATCTCTCAGCGCGTCATACCATGCTCGCTGTTCATCCCTGTAATATGGGTCGTTATCTGTTGCTCTGGTTTTATCGCAAGTAAAAGCCCATCGCCCCAACGAAAAACCCGATTCAGATTTATAGGGATAGCTCAGCAGAGATATTTTTCGCGGAATTGTGAAATGTTGGGATTCGTCAAATTCCACAACAAATCCTGGATTCGGAACAAAGTAATCACAGTTTGGAAGTGTGTCCGTATAAACAAAGTCTTTATATCCCCTATAATTCTGAAGATTTGTAAATATTCTTTTGAGATCTTCATAATACGGCGTATCTCTGAAGTTTTCTGGATTTGTGCCGATATTAAATTTATAATTCGGTTTTACATCTCCATAAATCTTTTTGAGCATTATTTCAAAAACGTTTTTGCAATCAAGGCATCTTTCATTGTGTTCATTCTGTGGTGACACAACTGGCTTATCTGGGGGTGTTGTCGGCTGTCCTGATGGAAACACTTCCACGATATCAAACCCCAATCTCTTCAAAAACCCATTCGTTTCCTGCCCGCCATTGAATATCGAAGGATTGAGTTCTTCCCCACTGGCGAACTTATTGGCTAACGATATCACATACTTTGGCGGATACCGCCGCCCCTCGAAATCGAGCAGGAACTTTTTCGAGCCTCTACCAGAAGGAAATTCATCCGAATCGATCTTCCGCATCGCATCAATGACATGCCTCTTTTCTATGTTTGATGGTATCATTTGCCAAACCTCCTCTAACATCCCAATCAAAGATGGTAATATCGTATTGCAGCCCACGTACTAAAAACCACGCCCTCAATCAGATATAACCACCCACCAAATTCACTGCGCAACAAGCCAGGTCGTGCCTGCTGTGATGTCGCTTGGGCTGGTCAAGAATAACAACATGGAGTCGCCATTCTACGCATCCACGCTTCCGATCTCATCCAGCAACAGATCGATCCGGTTCACGAAGTCATAAGCATCATCTCGCGTTTTCAGAGCTAATTCGCTGGTGGTGTCCTTTGTGACGCTGTACTGTGCAATTTCCCGCCTTTCTCTCACGATCTCTAACTGTTCTATCTTTCCTTTTTCCAACTGGACATTTTCAAGCATATCAAGATACCGCTCTTCAAGCAACTCCTTTTTGACAAAGAAAGTCTCCATAGCAACGACTGTGGCGGTGTGATTCTTACTGCGATAGTTGATCCGGGCAAGAGATGATAGGGCAGCCATGTACATCGCGTAGTAACCTGTGATCACCACCCACTGGCTCGGTAGATACCATTCCGGCACATCGAGAATCTCTCTCGCCTCACTGTCATCGCCGATCCGGAAGAGGATACTCATGGTCGTCAGGTTGTATCTTGCCTTTTCCATGTACCCGGGGCTCAACCGTCCAATGAACGGGGTTCTTTCGAGCAATCGCCTCTCTTCAAACCATTGTATACTTCTAACCATCGTACTCACCTGTAAACCTGTTCATAGAAATATTCCAGCCCTTTTATGACGTAGCCATATTCTACCACATCCTCATAAAAAGCCCGGTTATCCATCTCGATATCTTTGATCGACCTGACCTTCACAGGGTTCAGACGTATGCCGTACTTGTGCGAGAGTGACCTGGCGATTGCTTCGATCTCAGTATCAGCGTCCGCCACACAGAGCACGTCCACATCGCTCGTGTCCAAAGCGTCGCCTTTTGCGTAGCTTCCAAAGAGAATCACACATCTGATGCCACCATCTGCAGAAAATTCTTTCAGAAGCTTCCACACAGTTCTGTTGGACTTTGCGAATTCGGATCGTCTTTTGATAGAATGGTAAAAGAAACCCAATAATGCCAGATCGCTTTCTGTTGCCAGTGAAAAAGTTAATGTTTTGCCGACTTTCTTACTCCTGACCGCTGCATATCTTTTTAAATTTTTGAGAGAGGAGTATACCCGCTCATAAGAGTAATCACTCCTCTGTTCCAGTTCTTTGATCGTGATATCATTTGTTGCAGGAAAAAATCCTGCCAGCACTCTCAATTCTGTTTCGTTCATTGCTTGTCTCATTTATTGATTTTTCAATAGACTTATTGATTTTTCAAGAGGTTGGTGTTTGATCACGTCCGAAATTCTCCACCCAATCCTGACACCGCCTGTTGTGATAGGTAATATGTTGTGTCGCTTGAATATATTTCGGTCAAGGACGTCCTTTCCGTAGATCACTTTTCCGTCCGCTATGACATCAAGGTAAAAAGAACTTGTTATGTCATCAAGTGCCCTTTCTTCTGCGAAGATCGGATCTACAGGGATTCCGATTGCCTGATAGCTGTTTTTCTTTATCTGTCTCCAGTATTCTTTGCAAACGGGTTCGTTGTACTCTTTTACTATGATCAGGATATCAATATCACTTCCTTCTTTGAAATGCCCAGTTGCTACACTGCCGAAGAGGATTATCGAGACTATCTCCCGATCCACGGTCTGTTTTATGATTTCGATCAGGGTCCGGATGTGGGAATGCATGGTAAGGTTCTACTTCAGTTGTGCGGGGAATACGCCTACTACGCCGTATTCCGGGTTTGCGTCTGTTCTGAGTTCCTCTGCACGGTCGATCGCCGCGGTTTCGTCTGTGAATATAGGCACCGCCTTTCTGAGCTCCTTTACCTGAATATCCATTGCATGCCGTTTTCTGGGTGGAATACGTACAATCTCACCGCATTCCAGCAGCAGGTTGTAGCCAGATGCAAATTTCATTTCCATGTTTTGTTACGCAAGGAATTTTCTGACAGGTTGCAAAATCTCTTCTTCTCCCTGTATTCTGTCAAATATATCTCCCTTGCCGCTCCACACAGTCTTTCCGGATATGGTCGTCTCCTCCAGCAGACCAACAGATTCAAGCTGAATCAAATACCTCGGTAACTTAAACCTCTTCACTTCCTGCCTGTAAACATCGACAATCATTCTATCAATAGCCTCATAGCTGATAGGGACCAGACCTCCATATTCCAATGCACCCTCATAGCAAAATCCTGTTATGGTCAAATGAGGGCCTAATACTTGTTTTATGCTATCGATAAAGGCATACCCCTTCTCAAAGAAGAACGACATCGAATTGGAAATCTTCTCAGGCAGGGTTTTATACGTTGTCTCAATCTCAACAAGGTTGTTGTCCGGAATTATCAGATCCCCGCTTCTTCTCACCAATCCCGCAGCTTCCAGAAGACCGATGCTCCGGATGTATTTCTCCTTATCATCGACACCAATCGAAGAAAGATCCTCTGAGATATCTATCTTATCGTTAATTAAGATCCACGATAAAATATCGACAATCGGCGTGTGCATATGCTCCGGGAACGGTAATTTTGCAAATCTATTCGCCCCCACCTTGACTAACGCCATCTCAACCGTAGTTCTCACCCTTTCTAAATTTTCCTTGATGGGATTGCTTATTTCATAATATTTGGGGCGGTATACCAGTTCGCCTTTGTTCGCATCAATCTTAATCTCGCCAATATCTTCAAAATTCATAAACCGCACTCTTTCAGGGACATCTCTCACCACATCCGATAAAACCCGGGGGTACCTGGCTGTAATCGGAACAGTCCAGATTCCAACGTCGTCCAATCGCGGTTTTCCGGGATACGGGATACTTCCCAACTCGCTTCGGATCACATCATAAGCAAATTTCCTGGCGTCTTCCCCACTAACAGGCATATCACATAATGTTCTCTGCATATCAGTCCACCTCCAGCATCACCACTTTAGTATATTCAAGCTCCCAACTCTTAAGGAAATCTTTCCATTTGACCAAACTCTCAGGACCTAACCACGGGTTGCCCCGTATCAGGTCGTTATCGTCGATTATGCCAATGACTACGCCCGCGTGACCTATCCGGGTTTTCCAGAGCATGTACGAGCAGTTATACAGAACGATTGTGGGCAGGTCATTCTCGAAATGTCTCTTGAGGTGGTCGATAGAACATTCTTCAGTTAATGTGAAGTTTATTGAAGGGATTTTACGTGTTAGTTCATTCATAAGTGATCTATCTATACGCGTTCCGGTAAATTTGCCTGAATGCGTCAACTGTTTCAGTTCATCAACACTCATGTTTGGTGTGCTGTTCCTGACGAATTCGTTCTGGCTCTCTGGTATCTTCCGTGATAGCGAACCCAGGAGCTCTATCAGATTGATCATCTATTCAGCCACTCGATATCGGTTTTGCAGAGTTTCCTGTCAGTTGAAAATATAATGAACCGCGGATA
>JAYELB010000030.1:0-20581 GCA_034717055.1 Methanobacteriota archaeon | reverse complement strand
ATGGTCAGGTCTCTCAAACTGTAATCGTACCCCTGTGCATGCAAATTTGGATTGGTGGCATAAAAACATATCCGGCAACTATGGGCTTGCCATAATATAACCTGTATATTAGACTTGTTGCGATATACAATTCCATGAAATGCTGCCTTCCAAGGCGTCCATTACTCCACGCATATTGCTCCTTTTCATGGATATCCATTCTCCGGGCTTTTCCAAGTTATTCCGCAACAAGTCTATTATGGGACAAGTCTGAAGACGCATCATAAGAAGCAGTTCAGAACCGAAAGGGGACTTGAGAACCAGATGAAACTCTCATCGATGAAAAGGGCCGGGATACTGGGAAAATGCTGGGAAACCCTGTTGAATGCGTATTCGAGACTCATTCCGTTCTTGAGTCCTGGGTGAAGACCGTTTAACGTTTCAAAAGTTGCAGGCATGCCGCAATCATTCATTAGCTATGACTATCTTCTCTTTTCTTTCAAATAAGCTATTTTTATGACTTTTGTGTAGTTTTGTGTGAGCGGTACGCGTATTATGATAGAAAGCCAGTATGAAATCCGTCATGAAATGGTTTTACCAGCGGCAACATGGTGAAAATGATGTGGGACTGAGGTATAATGTTCGGCTATCACTAGATTTTTGAACAGTGCCGATTATCGGGGTAACGTGTAGACCTTTTTCTACGTCTTATTATACAAGTGTCAGCAGCTCATATAATATTTTGGAAGATGGTGCGTACATATCACAATTAACAATAACCCCGTCCGCCCCTGCCACATCACGACAATCGCTCTTCATGCAGATCGTATTCCCGAGCAGGTAAAGCATCGGAAACACCTCCTTCACCCCATCATCAGGCGGCGCAAAAGATAGGCTCTCCAGATCAAAGATATCCCGAAGTTCCAGCTCCAGTGGCGAATTGCATGACTGCGTACACCGAGGCGGCAACTCGCTATAGAACCGTGCCGTATGACAGCTCCGAGCATAAGCTACCACAGCGTACCCGAAATGCGCATAAACAGCAAAGTCGAGCCTCCTTGCAGCCGCAATCGTCCGGGGCAGGAGATCGATCTCAATTCCCTCGATGCCCATGTCTTTTAGGAGGGCGCAGGTTCTCGAATAGTTGAGATTGGTCTGGAGATATGCATCTCTCACATAGTTGCTCTCATCCCGCAGGATGTGATCCACCCACGGGCACGCCTCTGAGGTGTGCACGATGCCCCGTCCCGCAACAGGGCGATCGATCTTGCAAGAGTAGAGGATTCCGAGATCGTTTACGACGATGCGAAGGTTTTTGATGCCGAGATCTACGACCTCGCTTACATATCCGCATACGCGATCGAAGTGCTTCTGTGGCGTTATTGGGGTGATCAGCGTCACGCCATCGATGCAATCGAGGTCGGATACTTGTGCGATCTCCCGGGTCGTGGGCAGTTTGTGTACGCACGCCTCGCTGCCGATCCCGATCCTGACGCCCGAACCGATGTCAGCATCTTCGATCAACTCGGCGATTGCTTCGATCTTCGAATAATCAGACGTTCTCAGTTCAATCATTATAATCACACGTACGAATCGGTAATAGGTGTTTTAAGGTACTTGCATCTCCTCTGCTCACATAACATCTGCCAGAAAGGCTCTTCTGCAAGTACATACTCGTGGATTGCAGCCCCATCGCCCCCACTGAGCGCGAGGTCGATGCAACTCCGGTATATCTGCACGATCTCCCGGATCATCTCAGGGTTCATGCCTCTTCCAACGATCTTAAGTGCGCTCACTCCTATCTCGAGCAGGTCAGGGATGCTGCAGAGCGAGCAGTCCGTGCCCGCATCGAGGATCGGATGCACCCGCTGTACCTCGCCACCGACATGATAGTTCGAACGACACGGGAGTCCAAGATTGATGCTCTCGCCCGCGCTGTGGATGAGGTGGCATGTGCCATTGATATTCGAGCACCCGAACTGCCCGAAGATCTCGAGATCGATTCCGCTCTCTGATAGTGTCCTGATCTCAGCAAGTTCCATCTTAAACGGCAGGACGATCTTACTTGCACCCAAATCCTTCAGAAGTTCGATCTGCCCGCGATTAAACGTGTTTAAGAGCACACTTGCATGAACCGGCAGCCCTGTGTCCATCTCCTTGATTAGCTGCATAGCACCAAGTTCGCCTGCGATCAGCGCATCCACGCCCGCATCCACGCCCGCTGTAACGTGCAATACGAACATCTCTTCGAGTTCGTCGCTTAAGAATGGGGTGTTCACGGTGTAATCCACCAGAATTCCACGCTCGTGGGCGAACTCTACGATCCTTTCGAGTTCCGGTAGTGTGGGCACGTTGCAGCCACGCCCGCGTCCCGAGAGATTCAGGTTCACGAAGTTCTCGTTCTCAAGTCCGAGATAGATCTCGTCCGCTCCGGCTTCGATCACGCCGGAGGCAGTCTCGAATGAATCCGCCGGCGCCATCAGGCTCATTGTCTCACCCATGTTTCATGATCATAGCCGGGTGCTCAAAAAGATGTTGATTACGAGATGTTTGCGAACAGTCTTAACCAAGATTGGCGCGACATTTGGAGAGGATGAGTTTGAGATTCAACAGAGAAGAGAATCAGAAGGCGCATCTGGCATTCATAAAACGTTACAGCGAGTTTGGGTAAAATCGGTACCGAATGAAATATGGAGCAAACAAAGGCAGTGCTCATCAACAGTTTCCTCATGAGCTCAAAGGATTTTCAACTGGATCATAAGGAGTGTCTGATGATGAAGAACTGCTCAAAAACGGCGTCCCCGCCCCGTAACCCGCCAGAACACAACGCCCGTGCGTGAATTTGACGATCTGAACGAGTTCCTTATGTGCAGGTACGTTACAGCCACGTCCCGAGAGTTTTAGGTTCACAACGTGTGCATGATCAGAAATATCCTTTTACCGTCCGGTATTCAATTTTTTTCAGGTAATCAGGATCTTTTGCTACTTCATCTCGTATCGTCTTCAGTAGGGTGGCATTCATCGCAGCCGGTGGGTATTCAGGGTCTATTTCAAGTGCTTTGTTGAAACACATCTCAGCTTCGTCAAACTCCCCTCTGAAGAGGTGGACAATCCCGAGATTGCCATAAGCCTTCTCGGATTGCTCATCGATACTCACGATGTATTCAAATTCATTTAGCGCTTGGTTCCAGTCCTTATCCTCCATGTATGCAACCCCGCGGTTGAACCGATCTCCAAGTGCAAGGTAGGTCTCGGAATCGAGATATGGCTTCTCAGAGATCGCAATCTCCAGGAATTTCGCGATAATCATACTTAGTTCATCCACCACATCTTCTGCATCAGAAGGGATCCCAACCGCCCTCGCCTTGTTCAGATACCTTCTAGCATCCACCATATTCCCGTTTTTGAGATGCATGCTTGCCAGATTATACCAGTGGTGCCATTTCCATGGTGCATCGTTTGCAGCCTTCTCAAAATATGTCCGCGCATCGTCAAAACGCTCCAATCCCCTACAAGAAGCCGCCATAAGTGAATAAACATCATCCATATCCGGATAATCTTTTGGAATCTTTTTGAGGGTCTTGATCGCTTTTTTAAACTTATTACGTTCTATGAAACGTGCAGCTTTATCATGAAGTTTATCGCACGCGTCCAGATCTATCTTTGTTCCGGCCATTAGTGGGTGATTCGCATCATTCCCATGCCCTGAATCGAGATCCCTGGTATGTGCACGCCTTATATGTTCTGACATATTTTCCGTTTTGATGCTTGTGCCACAAATCGGGCATCTTGTGAATTTTTTCATCGTACCTCACGATCCTCGAGTGGATGTTTATGTGCTGTGATCTCTGATTATTATAGGTTTCGTGTGGCAATGATAGCTACGGTGAATGGAACCACCCGGAAAGGATTCTGATGTGATGGCTTAGTAGTAGGGTGATGAAAAGATGCGTCTACCTCAAACTGAATCGGTCTTATTTTTGTTGTTTTGGTACTGGGACAAAACATCGCGCCAGGTAGATTGAACTGACTTCCACTGGTTTTTCTTGCACCGCGAAGGAATTGGATGACATTTGGGGTTCATAATCGGACTAACGGAACTACTATGAGACTTTTTAATTTATTCTGGTCGGGTTGAAAACATGATGCCAACCCGGCAAATACAAATATGATTAGATGGGTGAAATCAGTGAAATCGGTGTTAATCTATGGCTAAAATAATATCAGCCATAGATTAACGCAGATAGGCACAGATTAGCTGTGTAAATGACTTTTCAGATCGGCAGTGCTCCATTATGGCAGTTGTGGTTGCGTAAGACAATCCGACGTTACCAGAAAGTAATAAAAAGATTCGTGGAGGATTTATCATGACAAAATGTCAGTTTTGCGACTCCGAACTGGTAGAAGAGCGGCGAGAGTTCGAGAAAGGAATGTGGGCTACTGTTGAAGTATGTCAAAACTGCAAGGATGAATGGGTCGATGAGGTAGAACACGACCGATTGGTTGGGTTATTCAAGCGAAAAACATTCAATCTCGGCGGAAGTATAGCTGTGAGAATTCCAAAGGAGATTGCGGATGCGCTATCGATCGATAACGGCACACTGGTTGATTTTACGGTTGGGGGTGGGAAGATAATAATCTCGAAGGTGTAAAGTCCTCGCGATTTCGGTCATGAGGCCGAGGGTGCGGGCGCGGAGAATGGTGGATAGACCGACAGAGACGAGCTGTAAAAGAGATCGGAAATGCGGAGCCGAAATCAATTATCGAATATCCTGCCCTTTCAGAAACTCCTCGTCCTGCGCATAGTTCCATCCGAGATCGAGTGCAAGCTTCGCTTTCGCCAGTTCGCGCCCGAGATAACCGGCATGGTCGAGCCGCGAGAGAAGCCCCATCTCGATCGCTGTTGTGAGAATCCTGCAGACATCTGTTCCGATGATCGTTGCCTTCGCGTGGGTAACGATGATCAGTCCACCCCCTCTCGAGATCTCGATGCGGAGGCATCCTGCAGGGTCAGGAGCCCATTTTGACTTCGGTGAGGCAATGACCGATTTTTCAGGAACCTCTGCATCAGGCAGATACCGTTTCTCCTTTAAGATGAGGAGATCGATGCCGAGATCCTTTGGTGAACTGCTGCGCTCTGTTGCGAGCACCATCATCTGCGAGGCGGTAACGAGTTCTGCGATGCTCCCACGTGCCTTGTCGCTGTGCTCAGGCGTGAATAGGATGTCTGCGCCGAGTTCGGATGCGATCCCGGTCAGAAGCGCATTTACGCCCACCGAATCGGCATCGATCAGTTCGGTGACATTGCCAACACCGAAGAAGAGCGGGGTAGTCTTGTCCTGTTTCCGGAAATCTCTATACCGGTAAATCGATTCAACGACTCCATGCCCGACAGGATCGAGTACAGGGTCTGCGACGATCTTCTCGATTCCAAGTTCCTTCGCATACTCGATATTCCGGAAGAGTGAACCGGGAGTCCCCTGATCCGGGATGACCACAACCGCGGTTCCGTGCTCCAGAACCGCATCGGCAGTGGCACCGATGTTACTTGAGTTAAGACTTAGCACGAGATTAACTCCTGACATAATTCCAGCAACAATGAGGTCGGGGTCGAGAGTATCTATGCTCACAGGAAGCTCTGTTGTGGCTTTCGCAATCTTAACTGATCTTATGACATCATCGACACCGCAATCCATTGTAGCGCCAAGATCGATGATGTCCGCGCCCTTCCCCTCAAACTCGCGTATCTTTTCCGCCAAGGTCTCGTCAGGCATTGCTGTCGCACCAGCGATTTCTGCCATCACCTTCATGCGCGAGTCTCCACCGACCTTGTTCCCGCAGATCTCAAATGCAGGTGTTGCACCTCTCTCGTGCTCTTTCAGGTGCGAACGGGCATCTTCTCGCATCTTTGTTGATAAAAATTCACAGGCAGGGATGGTTTTTGAGAGTTCGAGTTCGTCCACGCACGAGAGCACCGAAGTCAGATCGTACGCATGTCTCGGTCCAAGACGGATATCTGTTCCGCACCGCGCTTCGAGATCCGTGAAATCGCTCGATACGAGACCTGGGACAAGGATCAGATCGTAGCGCCCGTCCGGCAGCGCGGACCTGAGCAGACCCGGCGTTATGAATGCTGCTACATCGATATCGAGGACAAGTACATCTGCATTCTCATTCACCGCTTCTCTTACGGTCTGCTGCGCAAGTCTTCCGGTCGCTATGAGGATGTCCATGATACTACATCGATAATCGTATCGATGCTTTTTAATATTGATGGTTGCCCGGGGCGATCACCTGGAAAAGTCTTATGAATCATGAAAACGAGACAAAAGCCTGATGGAAGATAACGATCTGTTCAAAAGGATCGATGAGATTATAGAGGGGAGCATCCGTCCGGTTCTGAAAGCTGACGGCGGTGATGTCACCCTGCTAAATGTCAGTGGTGGCATCGTTACGGTCGCGCTCAAAAAAACCACGGTCCCGACCACCTTCAGTAAATTCATAAGAACCTTCGAGGTCCCGAGGGAGTGTTTATGCGGTAGGGGTGCGGTCCGGGTTGCGTCGGTGAGGGAAGGAATTCTGAATCGGTTGAAGGCACAAGTGCCTGGTATCAGCGAAGTTGTGGTTGCCAAGGGTGTGTAAGACTGCATCATAGTTTCGTGCGTCACGCAGGTTGACCGCTCCGCACAACAGCACACAACAATACATAATATGTATGTGTTTGGCTAACCACGGGATTACACTGAATTACACAAGATTTCTGTGTTAATCTCGTGTAATCTCGTGGTTTTTCCACCTCAGCTAAACACGTACCATAATATGATATCAAGCTGCAATTGATACCATGATCGACAGAAACGAGATCACATCCATACTGGACGAATACGATAATGACAATGTGAAGATCGGGCTTGTGGGCTCGCATTCCGCACTTGATGTCTGCGACGGGGCGATCGAGGAGGGTTTCAGGACGCATCTGGTCTGTCAGGCAGGGCGCGAAAAGACGTACACCAGATATTTCAAGGCAGGGCGCGACCCTAGCGGAAACCTCCTGCGCGGGATCGTGGATGATGCCGTGGTCTACTCACGATTCGATGAGGTCCTGCAGCCAAAAAACCAGCAGTATCTGCGTGACAACAGTATCCTCTTCGTGCCGAACCGGTCGTTTACATCGTACTGCAGCATCGATGCAATCGAGAACGATTTCGCGGTCCCGATGATTGGAAGCCGCAACCTCCTCCGAAGCGAGGAGCGGGGTGGCGAGGAGGACTATTACTGGCTACTTGAGAAAGCAGGTCTGCCGTACCCGGAAAGAATCGATGATCCTGAGGATATTGATGAGCTGGTCATGGTAAAACTTCCGCACGCTGTAAAGAAACTCGAACGCGGCTTTTTCACGGCGTCTGATTACAACGAGTATCAGGAGAAGTCCAAGTCTCTAATACGGCAAGGCGTGATCACTGATGATGCGCTTTCCACGGCACGGATCGAGCGGTATGTGATCGGTCCGGTATTCAATCTCGATTTCTTCTATTCGCCGATCGAGGATACGATGAGTAAGACCGAACTGATCGGCATCGACTGGCGGTTCGAGACGAGTCTTGACGGGCATGTGCGCCTGCCTGCGCCGCAGCAGATAACGCTTGCAGAGCACCAGCTTGTGCCGGAGTATACGGTCTGCGGGCACAACTCGGCGACGCTAAGGGAGTCGCTTCTTGAGGATGCATTCGAGCTTGCCGAAAAGTACGTGAAAGCGACACAGAAGCATTATTCGCCAGGGATCATCGGTCCGTTCTGTCTCCAGACCTGTGTGGACAAGGATCTTAATTTCTACATCTACGACGTCGCCCCCCGAATCGGCGGCGGTACGAACGTGCATGTGTCAGTCGGGCACCCGTACGGAAACGCGCTCTGGCGCAGGAATATGAGCACGGGCAGAAGGCTTGCGATGGAGGTAAGAAGGGCTGTGGATGCAGGTAGGGTTGCGGAGATTGTGACGTGAAATGGTATCATGTTGACATATCAACTGCAGAGTCGTGTTTACCGTCTGGGGGATAACGACACATTGGTTTTTCCAAATGACGTCGAGATTGAACTTCTTATAGAACCGCCTGAACCGTTTGGTGCAGCGGCGGGTCTAAGTAGAACCGCCGTAATAGGTCACAAGGCAGGATACTTATACGATGCAAACACGGGCAGAGCAACTCTTCAGTCAGACCCTCCGCTCCATCCAATAGAAGTTATTCGCGAGTATGCCAACTTTCAGTTCAAGCTTCACGGCAATGAAATGCTCGTACAAACCCGATGCGACAGTTTAAGCGATCTCGATGAACTGCTCACCAGCCTACATTATGCCTTTCCGATCTTGCTGAATGTAGAATTTGCCGATCCACCCACTGTGAAACGTACATATGGGAGGGTTGGTGAAACCGCCTTTAATTGGGAATTAAAAGAGGTGATACATCCTTTTGAAACCACGACACAAGAGCTGCAGGAAGAGAGAATTATCTCATCATTTGAGAGACTTCAACTCATAACGGGAACGTCCAATCGCAGACTCGCTGCTGCTTTATTTTACTTCCATGTGCCTTGTCGGTTGGTTGCCGCGGGAAACTCTCCGTGGGAGTTTATGGCGGAATCTGTTTTGAATCTATCGAAGGTGCTGGAGATTCTGTTTGTGCAACAACGTGATGCGCGAGATGACGTCCGCGCTGAATTGGGTAAACTTGGACACTCCAATGATGAGATTGAGGGCGACTTCATCCCGATTATGATCCTTCGAAATGAGTTCGATGTAGGTCACGTCACTACATCTGTGTTTAAATCCGAACAGCTACAAGCACTGTACAGATACCTTGAACGGACAGAGTCTAAATTCCGCGATCTACTCAGGCGATTGCTCAATCAAGTCCGGAATGGGGCTTACAAATTGCCTCAAGATCACGATCTGACCCCAGATAAAAAGAAGCGCAAAACTCTGGATGGATTGATTCAAACGTTTGAAGCACGAGTGCGTTACAATGTCTGATGGCGTGGGGTTTGCGGCTCCGATCCATTTCGTGCTCGCCGCCCAAGACTGAGCATATAGCAAGTAAGGACTAAAAACATGACCGCCATCACCCCAAACCACACGAGCAACCATCAAAGCACATCCGGAGGTCTTCATCGAAAAACTTGTAGATGAGTATCGGGGACGCGCGATGCCAAACATCAACAATCCAGCAACGTATCTTACACAACAGTCACCTAAAGGACGACTTAAGCCGTTTCATGCTGCCATCGTCCCGCCAGAGATTCTTCGTATCAACGAGTTCGAGCGCGGATTTAGCAGCAGATTGGGTACAACTTATGAGGAATGCGCCCGCCTCATCGCACTTGAACACCACAACGAAGCATATTGAGGATATGATCTCACAGGTGAAGTGAGCCTTGCCGCGATAAATGAGATCGAGCACCAACTGTCTATCTTTGAACACGCTGCAAATAACAGAGACCATAAGCCGTCTTTTGAAGAGATGATACAATGCGTGCTTGATGCCCGAAGGGAAGATGATCTGGAGGAGCGATCCGTGCGAGCGGATCTGTACATCCGAGCCAGAGACGGGACACAATTTTTCTTTGAGATAAAGTCGCCCATGCCAAACAAGGGGCAGTGTCTGGAGGTGACCCAACGGCTTATGAGATTCCACCTGTTGTGTGGACAGTCTCGACCAGCAATACAGTCTTACTTTGCTATGGCATACAACCCGTATGGTCCGGTACGTACCGATTATCGTTGGTCGTTTGCACTGGGCTACACACCGTTTGATCAATCAGTGGTCATCGGACACGAGTTTTGGAATATTGTTGGTGGACCAACTGTATATGAGGAATCACTCGAGATTTATCAGGAAGTAGGGCACGACAAGAGCAAATATATGCTTGATGCGTTAGCCTTTGGTTTTTAGCAACGGAAGTGGACTTGTATATGTGACTTTCGGATCGTGATCATCAGCAGATTCCCGAGTACGCAATCTACGGGCACAATTCGGCGACACTGCAGGAGTTACCACCCCCCGAATCGGTGGCGGCACAAACACAAACGTGTATGTGTTGTCGAGCATCCGTGTGGAAACACGCTCTGGCGCAGGAGCATGAACACTGGGCGGGGGCTTGCAATAGAAGTGCGGCGGGCAGGATCGCGGAGATTGTGACGTGAGGGTGGTGGGCGATAGAAATTAAGATATATGAGCAACATGAACAGAAGGTATAGATGACTATTGCAATCTCATTGAAAGTACATGATGGAGTTGTCCTGGCCGCCGACAGCGCATCCACGCTTTTCGGGATCGATCCATCTTCAGGGCACAGTGGTGTGGTAACTATCTACAACACTGCCAACAAGGTCTTTAACCTGTACAAAGGTCTTCCGATTGGTTGCATAACATGGGGTTCCGGCAGCATCGGTAACGCATTGATTTCAACATTGACCAAGGATCTCCGGCGACGTTTTATGGGAGAAGATCCGGAACATGAGGATTGGGGATTGGATCCTGACAAGTACACCATAGAGGACGTAGCTAAGAGGGCGCGACAATTCTTTTATGAAGAACTGTATGCTCCCGAGTTCAAAGATGTCAGGGGAAAACCCGACTTGGGGTTCATTGTCGCAGGTTATTCTGCAGGAGAGGGTCTGGCAGAAGAGTGGCGAATTCAGATAGTGAATGGCGACTGCCTCGAGCCAGAACTCCTCCGCCCCAAGAATGTTGCTGGTATAAGCTGGAGCGGCGAGCCAGAAGCTATTAATAGGATAGTTAAAGGACACGGAACAATCCTCCCCCATATTCTCAAGGAGCTTGGCGTTCCTGATGAACAGATCGGTCCTGCGATGAATCAAATCGTATCCCGCCTTGAAGTCCCTCTGGCGCCTGCACCCATGCCAATTCAAGACGCCATCGACTTAGCTGTATTCCTCGTCGATGCCACGATCATGTTCTCTCGGTTCACCCCGGGCGCACCTACGGTTGGCGGCCCGATTGAGGTAGCCGCCATAACAAAACACGAAGGTTTCAAGTGGGTTCGCAGGAAGTTTTATTATGACGCTAAGTATAACCCCGAGGCAGAATAATGCAGATCAGATTTGATACGAAAAGGATTCAGAACGCCCCTGATGGTGTTCCGACTCCATATATCAAAAGATTGGTTCAATACTGGTACAAGCCTTGCACTATTGAGGTCCATGACACCTCCTTCCCGGTAGTGGCGTCATTGGGTATGGAATTTGAACGCCCGTTGCGGTTTAACGAAAGCGTACTGTTTAATAAGGTGGACATTGACGCAATTTTAACCCCGGAAGAGGAAAAAATACTGGAAGAAGGCTTGAGAGAGTTTGAGGCAGGAAAAACTATCTCGTTGTCCGACCTGAAGAGGGATCGGAGTGAAGTTTGAGATCGAATTAAGCAGCAGGGCGTATAGATCTCTAAAAAATATAGACAAAATAATTTATGATAGAATAATAAAAAAACTTGAGGGGTTATCAGAAGACCCATTCCCGCCGGATGCAAAGAGAGTAACAGGGAGGAAAGAAAAAGCATTCAGAGTTAGGGTTGGAGACTATAGGATACTATACGTAGTTTATTTCAACAAAGAAACAATCTTAATTCTAAATATAGACAAAAGACCAAAAGCATACAGGTAAATGCGTGTTGGCAATAACATCAACTTCTACATCTACGACGTCGCCCCCGGATCGGGGCGGCACGAACGTGCATGTGTCGGTCGGGCATCCGTACGGAAACGCGCTCTGGCGGCGGAATATGAGCACGGGTAGAAGGCTTGCGATGGAGGTGCGACGGGCTGTGGATGCGGGCAGGGTCGCGGGGATTGTAACGTGAAGTGAAATGACACGAGGGGTGTGGGATTAACCGATGACGAAGGTATGTAACCATGATATGGCGGCAGACTGGGGGATATACGAAGTCGGGTTCGGATGTAGAACATTATATAAATCATAGACGTAACTACTCAGGTACCTAAAACCACTATAGGGAGACTTCATTATATGGGGACTGCCCGGGCGGGGGCTGCTGCAACCACGCCGGGAATGTTGTTTTTATTGCCAGAAAGTACATAATCGCAATTGTGCGACCAATCAACATACCTGAGTAGTTACACGAAAACTTTTTATACGTAAACCTACATAGGTTGACTTATGTTCCTACCACTCAACGAACGGCAATTTGAGTTCTGGCGGATGCGCAGAGGCGGCATGGCAGGCGTCGAGATCGCCAAAAGTTTCAGCATCAGCCGCCAGTCAGTCTCCAAGGCACTTCAGGGCATGGACTCGAAGATATCGCGGGTTCTTCTGGAGATGGCAAGGTCGAACCGCATCGAGGTTACGAAGGTAAATTTCGAGCGTGGTGTCCTATTCGGGAGATCGGTTCAACTGAATGCCGATGCGATCATCTTCGTCTCGGCGAGGCACGGGGTGCAGGTATGGTACCGGCACGAGGGGGACTGCGATATATGCAGCCGCTTTGATGAGTGTAGGGAACTCCTGGAGGACTATGCCCGCGAGATCGGGATAGTGCTTGAGGGATCGGGAAATCCTGCGGGGATGGCTGATGAGTTGTTCCGCAAACTCGAGGGGATCGTATGACCGAAGCCATCAAGAAACTGCTTGGGTGGTGTCCTATGAAGGAACAGGTAAAAAAGGAGAGGGAATTTATGTTTTCGAATGAAAACCGTGATGTAATAGGCCTAAAAAGCAATACAAGACTGCTTTTAGGAGTTGTCCATCTTGCATTTGCTTTCTATCTTGTATCGACTGCTCTGCGAGTTTTATCAGAGCCAAATACCCGAATGTTCCCGTGGTGGATCATGGAGATCAATTTCGTGGCATCGGGACTGTTGCTTGCCATCGGAATCATCTCACTCGTCTTATCGTTTAACCTTGTGAGACAAGATAATTCTTATGATGGTTTCTGTAAAGTACTTGCACTGGCTAACATCGGACTCGCGATTCTGTTTTTCGCGTATCTGCACCAGTACATGGCGCATATCCGGTATAGCAGTACCATGGCGTTTGTCAAGGGACCGTTCTCCAACTACACATTCGACCAGCCAGCTCTCATCCTCTATTCAGTGCTGATCGTACTGCCAAGTCTGCTGATCATTCCGGTGCTGCTTCGAAGCAGACCTGATATTTCACACACATCGAGAAAAAGACCGTACATGATGCTTGCAATCACAGTCTTCCTTGTTGTGGCGGCATCTGCTGGCATGAGTATGTATTACAATTATCTGAATCAGCAAAAGGCATCCATGGTTGTAGAAGAGCTTGGAAACGATAAGGATATCAAGTTATACCGTATAACTAATGATTTCACACAGGGTACATGGATGCAGGGTCAGGATGTTCCTTATTTCATCGATTCAAAGGATGCCACATCGGGTCGCTTCGTCTCGCAGGATACTTACGATGCGATCCGGTTCTTAAGCGAGACCGACACCGCGGTGGTCATGGCGTGGTGGGACCCAGCACTTGAGATAAAGGCAGCAGGCAAGACACCGGTGATATGCTACGCCTCTGAACGCATCGAGCACACGGTCGCACGACCGACCTCCATCGACAAATTCGAACCTGTTGATCGGGTAGCAGATGTTGCGCGGTTCTTTGCGACAGATTCGGCTGATGAGGCGAAAGGAATATCCGAAGAGTACGGCACAACAATTATATATGTTCCGAGATACTATGGGCCGGGCTTGTTCTGGGCTATGACAGAAGCACTGGACACGGAATCCATATTCGAATATGAAGGATCGATGTACCACAGATTTATAAGCGGATCTGAAATGGGGTCTTTTGAGAAGATATTCGAGAACGAAGGTGTCTGCATCTACCGGCTGATATGAACGTGGGGGAGTGGCTTTCTCATAACGAATCGCACGAATACCGGAGATGTGGTGTCATAAGCTGAACATTGTTACTTCATTTTTCGGTGATCGCTTAGAAGCCAGCCCCAGTATATTATTGTGGTTATCAGTGCGATCGTCACCCCGATTGCCACAAGCGCCTCGTGCCAGTATACATATTTAAAAGCAAGATTGGGCGCCACCGTACCCAGCAATCTCATCTGGATTCCGATGAAAAGAAAGAGCAATGCAGCATAATATGAGAGGTAATACGATCTTATACGCAGAGCTTCGCCAAGTTCCTCGCTGAACCGTGCAAGCGCATAGAATGCAACCATAAGCGCAACGACCACGACCGCCCATAAAATGGCAGAGATCATTTCTCAACCCCCATCATGATAGTATACAATATAATTGTGAGTATGCCAAGTAGTATCGCTCCGACGCCGGCGAGAATAACCCCTTCATAACCGAGCACACACAGTACTGCGGACGATAGAAATAGTATCACGGGCACCAGGAACCAGTTATAGTGGGTTTCCCTGCCGACGTTGAGCTGGTAGAACCTGCCAATCGCAAATAGGAAAAACGTTATGGTGGATGCAAGGACCAAGGAATATGCCTCGAGAATGATCCCGATATCCGCTATAAAATCACCTCCTTTTTCCAAACGCCTTGCCAAATGCTTGTGCTCTCGTTAATGTCGGTACTCCACTGAATATGCCTTCATACTCCTTGAATAATGACCCATCGGTCTTGACTTTCATGCCATGCTCTGTGATCTCTGTTGCATGGATGCCCGCGTCATGTGCACTCCCGCGCATCTTCAAAACCGAAATCGCCCTTAAGAGTTTCGATGTAATCTCCACATATCGAAGCGTGATAACGGTATCCATGACATGCGAGACACCGCCTTCAGTAACCTTCGTCGAGCCGAGGAGGTTTTTTGTCTCGTTTGTGAAGACCGTCGTGATGTCTCTCGATTTGAGATACCTTGACGATTTCTGGATGTACTCAACACTATCCCCATCTGGCGAGAAGTCATCAAATCCATTAATCGAATCTACCAGGACTCTTTCGACACCGAACTCCGTGATGCAGTCACACATCCGGAGCAGGCTCTCTCCTGCATATACATGCTCATGAACCGGATACTGGATGTGCAGCATATCATCCATCTCATGTCTCTTGATGTCCCATCCGAAGGATGCTGCGTTCCTTCGTAGTTGTGCTGCGTTCTCCTCAAACGTAACGATCAGCCCCGGCTCCCCTTTGCGTGCACCCTCAAGAATGAAATGCATACCTGTCGTCGTTTTGCCTGTGCCGCTTGGACCTGTAAGAAGCGTGGTCGTCCCGTGAATCAGTCCGCCGCTTAGCAACTGGTCGAGTCCCGAGATGCCAGTGCTTACGCGTCTGTGTGTAGCGGTCGCACCATCAATCACCGATGGATCCGGGTATGTGATGATACCGTCGCTCGTGATCCTATATACATGTTTTCCGCTCGCATAATCCTGTCCTCTCATCTTCAAGACATCGAGATACCTCACACGGCACCCCTTTCTCAATTCATTGGACAGGTAAATTATCGCGTCCGCGACATAACTGATCGGACTTGTCGCTACGTCTCCCTCGGTAAACTCGCCAGTGACCAGCACAAGGGAATTCCATCCTTTCATCCCGACGAATAGATCAAAATAAAACTGCCTGCGTTCGCTATCGCTTAAAGGCAGATCCATCGTCGTAATTGGGTCGATAGCGATCCGGTCTGGGTGTATCGCCTCCACATTCTCATCGATGATGTCTATCAGATCATACGTCTTATTCTTCATGATCTCATGACTCAGATCGAAGTAGATGAGATTCTCGTCCTCATAGAGCGACTGGTCATAGAAACTGAAGTTTGCCATGTATCCGCTGAGCATCGCAATCGGCTCGGATATGGCTGAAAAATAAAGGCACGTCTCGCCATTCTTTGCTGCGGCGAAGAGTGATTGGATCGCAAATGTCGTCTTGCCAGTACCAGCGGTACCCGCGATCAACACGGTGGATGGGCGCGTAAACCCGTTGTCAAGTATCCGATCCATCCCCGGTATGCCGGTTGGAACCTGTTTCATAAAATCACCTATCTTTGTGGGGACATGGAGTTACATTGACATCCGCGACATCCTACTTATTACTAACCACCAGAAAAATTTCTTGGTCAGAGAAAACCTCCGTGTCGGCAGCCCACCGTTTATGCTATAGGCATCATCATTCATATACCTAAGTGCATATAATCAAATTAAGGTAGCATGTAACTACTCAGGTATGTTGATTGGTCGCCTGATTGTGATTCTGCACTTTCTGGCAAGAAAGATAACTGCGGAGGACGCAGAGGAACGCTAGAAGCATTTAACCGTTTATTTCCCCTCTGCGGTTAAATTCCCGGTTTGGTTACAGTACTTCCACGCCCCGAGTAAATAGAGGGGTTGTGGCGATGGACTCCACAGAACCGGAAGAGCGGTCCGAACAATCCCGATTACTTCGCTGCGACCCCTTACGAAACCACCACTCCCGACCAGATCACATCTTTGACTTGAATTCCTCGACCAGTTCTTGCCTGATCTCATCGTTCCGATCGCCACCGCAGACCACTCCGCGGATTCCGAGAATGTCCGGATTGATCCGCCTTAATACGTCCAGATCCTCGAACTTGATCGTTCCGGCAAGTGCCGTAGTCAAACCAAGATCGCGTGCATCGTCCACAAACCGGGTCAACTCTTCCTCGCCCATAAACTCGAAGAGTGACCTGCCGTCCTTGATGCCGGTATCGATCATCACCACATCGGCACCGACCTTCGCGCCAACCGCGGGAAGCAACAGTGGTGAAATGGAATTAATACGCCTATAATCCGCATACGCGGCTGCTACTGCGAATTTATTCGAATCGTATCCTTTTATCGACCGAACAACATTTGACAATAGTTCTTCTGCCTGATCTGTGGTCTGGATGTCGTACAATCCAATCTTGATATAATCAGCGCCGGACGTGGCAGCACCAAGCGCAGCAAGCGATGCCGTACCCGGCTTGAAATTGAAATCGCCAATCGTTGCGCTGACCGGCTTTTTGGATTCGATCGTCTCGATGACTGCACGGATCATCCAGGGGAAATTCGCACCAAGTGATCCCTCTTTCGGATTCTTCACATCGACAATATCGGCACCGCCATCAAGCGCAGCCTTTGCCTCGGTCGTGTTGATCGGGCTAACCAGTAGTTTCATAATATGCCTCCAATGATTGCACTGTTTGCCAGTGTAATAATGGAATCATCGTACTGGCGGTATTTAACAGTGTCGTTGCCCCCGCTCACACTGTGCTCACTCTACTTTATATATCCCGATCCTATCATCCGGACGTTTCTGTTCTGGCTCCGGATCCTTGATATACACAGGTCTTATATATTCCACCCCAATAAGATGCCTGATCACCTCGTCGTAACCGGATACCTGCATCCGGATGCGTAGATAGTCAAGCTGGCGCAGGGTCTCGTTGCTTACTTCGATTACTGGCATCGTGATTATATATTCCGGGAATTGGCTATAAAGATGGCGGTGCAGAACCGTCCCACCTGCCGACATACACCCACCGATCATATCCGGTAGTGTCCCGCTCTGCCGGTGATTCCGTATCCGGGAGATTCTCAAACGTTTCCCCTGAAACCCCGCAACCCTCGAGTACATCGTAAGCGAATCCAAGTTCTTCGCCATCATGAAACGTAAATATCAGTATCCCGCCAGTCCGCACGACCTTGACAGACTCGCGCAGGATCGATGCCCACATAGCCTCGTTGAATGGCTGGATCGGACCTACCATGAACCCTGCCACGCAGTCAAACTCCCGATCGAAGAACGAGGACAGTTCTGTGGCATCAAGAACGATCGACCGATCCTCGCGGAGTTGCCCGCTCTTAAGCCCATCACAGATGTCGCATTTGTCATAGTCGATGCAGATCGGGTCGCATCCGAGATCGCGTAGCACGGAAGTAGCGCTACCATCCCCACAACAGATCTCGAGCACGTCTGCACCGGATAGGTCAAGCTCGATTGGGTCCCTGATCTTATGAAATAGGTATGATAATCGCTCGCTCCGCTCCTCTGGTCCGCAGTCCGCGCCGTTTTCCAGCGGTTCCTCGTCCAATCTATTCTGGATTATCTCACGTACCCCTACAAAGACGCCGAGATCGAGGTAGGGCATATCTTCGCGTGCGCACGATTCGCACAACCACTGGTTCGCAAGGAAGATGGAATAATACTCGATCAATGCACTGCGTATATCAGGCGCATCTGTTTCGATCCCTTCGCTGCCGTTTCCGAAGATATCAAACACTCTTTCTGAAAACCGCTCATCCTTCGAGATTACGTTTGTGAGCACGAGCCAGTGATCGATGCCTTGCGAATGCACGTAAACTGCGATAGCGATCGAAATGCCGTGCTCGGTCAGTCGTGACACCCCAGCCCCACCCTTTCGGGCAGCGGTATTGCCGCCGATATTCTCGAATTCTTTAAGGTAGTTTTCTGTGAGTAACGCTTCTCTCTGATCGCTGAAACCATTTTCGGCGAGGAATATTGGTTCCGACGGGTCGAGGTGAAAGAGGTTGTGAAGGCGCATCTCCCAGTCCCGGTATGTCTTAGTAGACATCTTCGCGCGGATAGATGACTATTCCCTCTGATGTGATCTCATACGGATAGATGCCTTTCTTATGATCTGATCCGCGCATCTTGAATATCTCCATGCTGCGGACACGCGTGTTATCTTCCCGCTTATTGTACAGCAGGATCGTACCGTCGGTCACGAAGTTCTCGACACCGAATCTACTATATAAGTCATCATCAACGATCTCGCAGGTCATAAGCGATGTCAGACCGAGAATCTCGAGGGTTGTACTCAGTTTGAGAAGTTCTATCCTGATCCTTGCAGGGTCCTGAAGATTAAATCCGATGGATGTACTCGAATCGACCACCGCGCGTTTCGCGCCGATCTCATCCTGTATTGTGATGACTTGGTCGAGGAGCGCACGCATATCGAATGGGCGCACATCCACATATCGTTCCTGTGACGGAATCCCGATCTTTGTAGAACATGCGTCGATGATCGCGAGTTTGCCCTCCTCCTCGAGTGACTGCAGATCCCATCCGAATTTCAATAGATTCTCTCGTAGGTACATAGGGCGTTCTTCGGTCGCAATAAATATTCCGGGTTCGTTGTACTGCGTGGCTCCACTGTATAAGAACTGGAACGCAAAGTTTGTTTTTCCGGTACCAGAGGTTCCAGAGAGCAGATATGTCCGATCCCTCACCAGCCCGCCTTCACACAATTCATCAAATCCCGGTACTCCAGTAGGTACTTTATCAGTCATTGTAAGTCACTCCGGATAGCACGAACCGCGCAAGGAGCGCATCAAGTTGTATTCGCTCGTTCGCACCTTCTGTGATTCTGAAATCAATTTCTCCAATTTTATCTATCAATTCAACCTTTTTGAGATCAGGAATCTCTCCGACATCAAACATCGCCCGGTATATCTGCCCGACTACATCCTCTCCGGATAGTCCCTGTCTGGTTAACAAATCGTCCAAATTTTTGCGGGATTCTGCAAAATCCCCGTTGTATGCACTCAGGATGAGCTTTTTGATCTCCTCCGGACGCGCGGTCGCTGTTATCTGATAGATGGCATCGCGGTCGATCGCTGTGCCAAGCATTGCGGCAGCCTGCAGTGCATTGATCGCCTTACGCATGTCACCGCGCGCCACGTATTTGACCGCATCGATTCCGTCGTCAGTGATCTCAAGGTGCTCGCAGTCAGCGATGTACCGGACCCTCTTCACGACCGCCTCGTCCGTGATCGGTCCGAATCGGTAGACCGCACATCTCGATTGAATTGGCTCTATAATTCTCGATGAATAATTACATGACAGGATGAACCGACATGTTCTGGTGTACCGCTCCATCGTTCTGCGAAGCGCAGACTGGGCATCGCCGGTCAGGGCATCTGCCTCGTCTAAAAAGATGATCTTGAATTCGGCATCCCCGACAGGCGAGGTTCGTGCAAAGTTCTTGATCTTGTGGCGCACCACATCAATGCCGCGCTCGTCGCTTGCATTTAATTCAGTGAAGTTGGAGTGCCACGTGTCGCCGAAGAGTTCTCTGGCTATGGATACCGCAGATGCGGTCTTGCCAACTCCGGGAGGACCTGTGAACATGAGGTGTGGCAGATTCCTTGTGTGCACATACGAAATCAACCGCCCGATTGCGTTATCCTGCCCTACCACATCCGCCAGTCTCTTTGGCCGGTACTTCTCGATCCATATCTCCTGTTTGATAGAAAACCCTCCGCGTGGTGAATATGTGAATATATTGTCGGTTATATTCTTAAGGGTTCGTCTGCCAGTGGCTGTCGAGTTTCAGTACTCGAAACCACTGGCGAATTTTTCTGGTTGTCAAGTAGAGCCCATGGCGCACCTCTTGTTTGGGGGTATGTGTTTAGCTAACCACGAGATTACACTGATTTCCACAAGATTAATGCAGAGCAGGTCAAAAGATTGGGTAATTTACCAAAGTGAGATATCACCATCGATCAACGATCGTGGCGTGTGTGTACCGTCGAGTTTGGTAGGCGTCATGCGATACTGACTCGGACCCCATCAGCCCCGCGTCCGTACCTGCCAAACTCCG
>JAYELB010000029.1:0-5689 GCA_034717055.1 Methanobacteriota archaeon | reverse complement strand
AACTCGTGCCCTCCATCGCGGTGGCAGTACGAGCAGTTGCTGGCAGTGCCGTCATCGACTATGATATCCGGCCGATGTCTTGCATAGTGCGAGACAAAGTTTCTCGCGCTCGGGTTGTTAACCTCGGCAGTCGGTGGCACGCCTGGAACCTGAACCAGCGACTTGTTGTGACAGATCGTGCAGTTCGCGTTTGGTGTTGTCACGTTGATACCTTCTGGCTGGTGCTCAACTGCCTGCCGCGGCGGTCTCGGGAAGTATTTCATGTTTAACGGGGTTTCGTTGAAGTGGCAGTCCACGCAGTCAGGCTTGATCCTGAAGTGCTTCGGATCCAGAAGCTGCTCTGAATAGTTGTTGTGGCAGCCCCAGCAGACCATGCTAATCGAGGTCTTATTCGATTTATCGAAGTCGCCTGTGATGTTGAAATGCACACTTCTGGAGAAACCTGACTCGTTGATGATCGGAAGTCCGCCTGTTGCGTTCATTCCGCTTGATAAGTGGCAGTCGGAACAGTCGCCACCTGCTGCGCATTCCGGTTCGTCGTGCGGGTCGTTATGGCAGCGGAGGCAGTCCTTATATGGTGTATTCCAATAATCCGAAAAGATTGAAGTGTGTCCGCCAGGCGGGGTCTGGTGGCAGTTTACGCAGTTGAGTATGCCGACGTCGTGGAGTGTGTTGTGGCACGCCCTGCATGTCACATCGTCGCTGCCATCGTCATCGATATCGGTGTGCGTGTACGCCAGGCCATAGTTGTCCCAGTCAGGTATCGTAAGATCGGTCTCCGCACCATTGCATCCCTCCGGGGGGCTTGTCTGATGACACTCGCTGCAGTTCCAGGGGATGTGGATGATTGGCTTTCGTGCGATACTGTAGTTGGATGATGTGATCGTGTAATTGAATTTCCCGGCAGATTTGGCAAGGATCCTGGCGATCCACGTACCCCGCTCCGGCGGACCCGTATCAAAGGTCACGACGTTTAAGTACTCCCCGTACGGATAGCAGATCTTCCCGCCAGCCCTAAAGATTGCGGTACCATCGACACTTGGAAGCAGGTATGTGCCGCGCCATGGATCGCTTCCGTTTAAGTCAGTGGGTTTTGTATTGTTGCGGTTAACCGGTCCCACAAGCGACAAGAAGAATTCGTGGGCGGTATCCTCCGCCACAACGACCACGTTGATGTCCAACGCGTCATTCACATCGATTATATAGGTCTCGGTACTCTCTTCGTAACTCATGAACTCAGGTACGTAACCGTTAAGCGTCCCCTTAAGTGAATGGACACCGGAGGCAAACGTTGGATACAATAGATTGCCGTGGCATTTCTCGCACGAAACGTTACTATGAACGCCGTAGGTGATATCTGTTCCATGCAGGATGGTGGGCGAAGCAACCTTATACGGGACGCTGCCAGTCTTATCGTGGACAAACTTTGTGTGACAGTCGATGCAGCCAACAGGTGCGGATGCGGATGCATGTGACGGCTGGTTGAATGCGCCCTGCACAAGCGGTCTCTTGACCGAGGTGTCGCGGTACATCCGTACATTCGCATTATTGGGTTTGTCAAATATCTCGATCCAACCCGCGTCTCCGCATACAAAGCCACCATAATGCCCATACACGATCTCGTGGAGATGCACAGGCGTTGCGCGCAGGAACTGAGATGCAGAAGGTGTGTGACATGCAGTTAAGCAGTTGGTTGCGGTCGATGTGGTGATGTTATCGGGATGAACAACCTCGCAGGGGTTCCTTTCGGCGGGATCGTTCGTCGGGGACCATGCATCGTGGCAATTACTTGCCTGACATCCCCAGAGAGTGGTGTTAAAGGTCGTCGCGACCGACACAGGATCGGTGCCGTTGATCGAGTTTGCGAATTGGACATTGTACCTGCCAGAATAGGTCTCGTTGGCTGCATAGTAGAATATCCCGCCGTAAAGTCCCTTCGAGTACTCTTGAAGTGTTATTGTCTCGGTTTTGGTAGAGTAGTATGAAGGATACGAGACATCGACCACGAGTGCGGAAGGTGTCGATGTTGCACCATCCCTGAAGATTGTTTTTCCGAACAATCGCCACTTGAAGAACTGTATGCCGCTGGCAACGACCTCGATATCATCGATGTACCAGCCCTCATCAACGCCGCTTGAATCGGATACGAAGTTGAATGCAAGGAGAATATCCTCGCCATCATAAGCGCTGAGATCGATCTTCTTCTTAACTGGCATGCCTGTCTGGTATTTTGTGTACTTCGCAAGCTCGGTCCACGTATCCCCGTTATCGGTCGAGACTTTCACATAGCCGTAGTCGCCCGGAACTATCCGGTACCAGGTATAAAATGTAAGTTCGGAGTTGGAATGCCCGACAAGGTCGAGAGGTATCCGGTGCCAGATATCCATGTTGTTGCTGTAATTGCCGATTCCGTCGTCGTCTGCCTTTAATGAGTGTGTATTTGTCCCCACGTGAAACCGAGTCTGCGAGAGACTGAAACTGGGCTGGGACAACCCACCGACCGGGTGTGCGGTCTTATCAAGCACCATTGCAAGTATCAGGTTCTGCTGCTGCATGCCATCGCCGGTATCCCACCAGTTCCATGCAGTAACGTTTCCGGAAGCGCGATACCCGATCTGATACGGGGTCTGCCCGTACGTTAGAACTACAGTGTAGTTGTCGGTGTGGCCCACAGATGGTGGCATGGCAGCCGCTGTGCACGCGATGAGCAGACAGATCGATGCGATCAATAGCAGTCTCGTGAGCATCTTCATTCCTGATCCTGAAGCGACATTCTGTCTTGGAATAATTTAAAGATGCTGGTTAAAAGATGTACGCATCCCCGCTCATCCCCACATCCCACATACCCGCGACACCAAAGAACCGGTAATAAAGATTTAAGTTGAATTACATCGATCGATAAAGGATGGTAAAGCGTTATAAAGAGTTGAAAGGTCCGAAAACCGAAAGTATGCTTATCTCATAACTACTCCCAGTAGGACTTGGGCAGAAATGTCTGAAAGAACGTATAACCGAACACAACACAACCGGAGGTAAAGAACATGAACCAAATAAAAACATTCTTCATCGTTTCGTTGCTGCTAACATGCCTGTGTATCCCGTGCATTGCAGCGGCAGGCAACAACGAAGAAGTGCACACACACGGTGCACAAGTAAACAAAACTACAGGACAAGCACAGGCTGCAAGCGTCCATACAGGACATATGGATATGGCTGCCGATGCGCAAGCAACCAGAAGAGATAGCAGAGACAATCTACAGAGAGCGCGGGAGACCTACCGGAACAATAAGACTCCTGAAAACCAGCAGATGCTCGTAGACGCTGCAAAGGACCATCTTCTAGAGATGCTCGATCTGATGATCGGGAGACTAAAGATTCTGCAGGAACGGATCGAGTTTGCCGAGAACGACAGCATGCTGGTGCCGGATGACTCGTCTGAGAACATCGACCGCTACATACTAAGGCTCGAGGGATACCAGTCAGAGGTAAGGAGTGCTGATACCGCGGCTGACATCAGGTCGGTCGCACGGTCGATCAATATAGAATGGAGATCGAGTCGCAGGGAGATTCTGCAATGCACAAAGTACATGTTCGCTGTGCGGATTGGGTCGTATCTTGAGAAGGCAAACAACATCTCAGACCGACTGGACGTGAAGATCGGCGAACTTGAGGACGAGGGCGTCGATACCACGGATCTGAGAGAGAATCAGGAGGATTTCAAGGAGAAACTCGTTTGCGTCGAGGAGAACTACGAACTTGCAAATGAAGCGACCTCTGATGATGAGCTTAATTCCAGTGAGGTGCGGCAGCATATCAAAAACTCCAGTCGCTGCATCAGAGAGGCGAATCATATCCTCCGGGAGATGTTTAAGGAGTTACAGGCACTTGAAGACTATATGAATGGTGCGGTGATGCTTAATGGAACCGGATCGCTCGATGCTGATGGGTCAGGAACCGCATGGATCATTGGCTCGCTTGATCTCGCGCTTTCGTGTGACACTGGCACGCTGATGGTACGCGACCGCACAGGCGACATGGAGATCACAGTCACAGGAAATGGCGTGAAGGATCAATCCAGCAGATGGACGATGTACAACGGATTCGATGGCACCGCAGATATTACAGGCAGTGACGTTTCAGTAATGCTGATCGGATCAGGAGTCAACCTGACTGTTACCGGAACTGGGCGGGCTATTCTCGTCGGCGATGGTGCATATCAGGTGAAGGGATCTGATGGTGACGTGAGCTTATCAGGCGACTGGCAGAAGCCGCGTGGTGAATACGATATCGGTATAGCTGACAGCGTTTCTGAAGGGGACGAATCTACCAGCGACGACTCAGCAGATGAAGCAGAAGACGAATCAGCAGATGATCTGGAAAACGAGTCAGATTCAGGAACCGATGAGGTTGGGGATGGAGATACCGATACATCGGGCAATGAAACCGGAACCGGAACTGATGACAACGGGGCAGCATCATGAACTCTAGGTATGTAATCTCACTCATCCTCGTGGGGCTGGTTCTCACAATCTGCTCAGGCTGCGTCGACAGGTCACGGGACGGTGGGCAGGAATCCGTACCAGACACACCGCAGGCACCAGCGGGAGCGGCAACCGATGTCGGAGGACTCACTGAGGATGAGATGGATAGTTTCGAGAGCGATCTTGCGGAACTTGACGATATGCTCGGAGGGCTTGACGATATCGATGCTATGGGTGAAGTAAACGATTCAACGTTTGCTTAAAACCCCCCTCTTTTTTTCTTTTTTTCTTTATCAGTCTCTGCAAGTACATCATTTGTATCTGATATCCTGTGTTCTTTCGGTGAATTGAAATAGCGTCCTTTTACTGTCACGGACTACATGCAGAATTACCAATGATAACAACGCTGTTGAAACAGACATTTGAAAAGGGTGAAACGCGTCATACCTGCGTCTGTTGACAAGAAGTTACATCACGGATTGCCGCACTGGCTACCCCCTCCATTCGGGGCAATCCTACCGCGGAATGTGTGAAATAGCAACTCCCACATAGTAAGCTCAGCAGGAACAACGTGGAAAATCTAAAATCCACTTCGATCAACCACCGTTTCGTGTAAAGTTCGCCGAGCTCCTTTTCTTGTAACTTCTTTTGGGTTGAGGAGGGTCGTAGTAATGACCATTCAATTGATTTTGATCTCGCGTATTGCCAACGTGTCTGGCATTTGGAAGTACATGAGCTCGTCCATCCATTCTGGTCGTTGTTTCGGCTTTTCCCATATAACCTGACTTTCGGCGAACTGAAATAGCCTGTCCTTTTATCGTCACGGAACACATGCAGAATTACTAATGATAACGACGCGATTGAAGAATAGACATTTGAAAAGGGTGAAACGTGCCGTACCCGCATGACACCTTTTGGGATATGATTTACGTTTCATCGAAAATCAAGATATAACGATATGGTCCTTTTTGCCAATATGCTTACCTCGGCGGAAATCGCTTTTGCGGCTGCCATGGATCTGGAAGACCAAGTCCGCGCCCAACCGCTGTAGCGTGACAATCAAGAAATACGAACAGTAGTACAATACCCTCGCCATCAACCAACATTAATACTGCCGATTCTCGTTATCCTATAAAATATCTCTTGAATTAAAATTAGGTCTGGTTTTTGCGGTAGCAATTTTAATGTTTCGCGAACATATCTGCTAC
>JAYELB010000028.1:0-5695 GCA_034717055.1 Methanobacteriota archaeon | reverse complement strand
GGGTGATACACTCGCTGGTGAGATCGAGATGCCATCGGGCATCACCACAGACGGCGAAAAACTCTATCTGGCTGCCAATCCGGAGATTGCTTCGGTCTGGGAAGTAAGCGAGAGTGGCACAGCCAGCTCCCTCCTCGTCGTGCCTGCCGATGAGACCGAGATCGGACCGCAGCGGATAGCAGTGGACGGGAATGGCAGCATCTACGTCATGGGCGGACCCACGCACCATAACATGGCGCTGCCGCATCGGATAATGAAGTACAACGCTTCCGGAATCCTGCAGGCTGAGGCAGATGCCGCTACGTTCGTCGCGCCCGCACCCGCAAGCACGCCCGCGCCAGACTATCATTCGCAAAACGATTGCGTGTTTCGAGCAGGAAATATCTTGCCATAACAATCAACTCCGCTATGTTACATTCCGCACATGCTATACGCCCATAAATACCTGATGATCTCACTCATCCGAAAACCGCGCCTTAATAGCGTCCGCGTGAGACTTAAGACCCTCTTCATCCGCTATCGCAACAACCGTATCCCGAATCTGCGATAGCCCCTCCTTGCTGATGATCTGGATGCTTGATTTTTTTGTGAAGTAACCAACGTTCAGACCCGAGTACGTCCACGCGTGTCCTGCTGTCGGAAGCACGTGGTTCGTGCCTGACGCGTAATCGCCAGCCGGGGCCGGCGCATAATCGCCGACAAATATCGAACCGGCATTGTAAACGCTGTTTAGCACATCAAGCGGATTCTTGACCATGATCTCAAGGTGTTCCGGCGCAAACGTGTTCGAAAACCGGGTGCACTCATCGATCGAATCGAAGATGAGGATTGCGCCGTGTTCGAGTGACTTTTCGATGATCTCTGACCGAACCGCATCTGCGCACCGTGATCTGACCAGTTCGAACGCCTCGTCGGCGACCGCCTCTGACGTTGTCGCAAGGATCGATACCGCATCGGGATCGTGCTCTGCCTGCGCTACCATATCAGCTGCGATGAAATCGGGATTTGCGCTCTCGTCTGCGATGATCAGAACCTCTGAGGGTCCCGCGGGAAAATCGATCCGGGTTGGAACCAGCATCTTTGCAGCGGTCACATAGACATTCCCGGGTCCAACGATCCTGTCGACAGCAGGCACGGTCTCTGTGCCGTAAGCCATAGCAGCAATCGCCTGTGCGCCACCGACTGCAAAGACCCTGTCCGCGCCCGCAATCGCTGCGGCAGCGAGTGTCAGCGGGTTCACGCTTCCCGCCCCGCCCGGCATCGGTGGGGTGCAGATAACCGCCTCCGGGACGGATGCGACCTTTGCGGGTATGATTGTCATCAGCGCAGTCGAGGGATACGCTGCCGTCCCGCCAGGCACATAAGCGCCGATGCAGTCGAGTGGTGAGGTCTTCTGCCCGAGACTGATCCCAGGTGTAATCTCGCTTAGCCAGAGCTCTGGCTCGAGCTGGGCTTCGTGAAACCTCCTGATGTTATCAGCCGCGGTCTCGAGATGCCACAAGATCTCGGAATCAATCTCTTCGAATGCCTCTGATATAAAGTCCCCTTCAACCTCGATCGCAGAGAGATTCACATTATCAAACCGCTGTGTGTACTCGATTAACGCAGCGTCCCCTCTGGTCTTTACGTCCTCTAAAATAACTGAAACTGCCGGTTTTACCTTCGCAATCCCGGTCTCCCGGTCAAGGAGACTTTTAAGTTCGGAATCAGTCAGTTGTGTGTGGTGTTTCTTGAGCATGTCATCGCCTGTGTGCTGTGTGATGTGCTGTGTGGTGTGTGCTATTATCAACCAAAGAAGATAGGTCGCTTTGAAAGCAGCATCGGCAGATTGAGCTGGCGGTACGGCATCTCTGCGGTCTCAGCAAGCACCCTATCGCGTAGTTCTTGTGCAGTCTCTTCCACTTTTTGGTATTCAGCTCGGATCGTTACGCTAAGCACACCGCTTTTAAGTTCTTTGTCCCCGATTACGACGACATAAGGGATCCATTCCCTGCCAGCAGCGCGGACCCTCTTCCCGACGGTCTCATCCCGGTCATCGATATCTGCCCTGACATCGCTCATCGCGGCGGCGATCTCCTCTGCATATCCAATGTGGCGCTCTGCAACCGGTATCAGCCGAACCTGTGTTGGCGAAAGCCACGTCGGAAGCGATGGCACACCACCTGCCTTCGAGGTGAGGTGCGCCTTTTCGAGCAGTGCGTAGATGCACCGTTCGATTGCGCCGCTTGGGGAGCAGTGAAGAATTGTCGGGCGCTGTTCATCCCCATTTTTGTCGATATAGTTAATGTCGTATCGTTCAGCGTTCTCCACATCGATCTGGACCGTAGAAAGCGCGCTCGCCTTCTTAAGCGCATCGATATAGTTGAATTCGAACTTGATCACGAAATAAAAGAATCTGGAGTCCCAGAGTTCGATCAATGCCGGTTTACCGACTATTCTGACAAGTTCTTTGACGAAATCCTGATTTTCAGTGTAAAAATCACGCGTAAACCGAATGGCAACCTCGTAATCATCCTGAAGTCCGATATCTGCAAGCATCTCCATGCTCATCGTATACTGATCCTTGAATTCGAGAATTGCGTGATCCATATCAGCGCAGAGCGTGTGCATATCAGGCATCGTGAATGCGCGCAGCCGCCGCAGCCCGACCAGTTCGCCATGCTGCTCTCTTCTGAAGCTGTATCTGGTCATCTCGACCATCTTTAATGGGAGATTCCTGTGCGAGATGGTCATGTCGTGGTTCATCAAAAATTGCCCGAAACACGCAGCAAACCGGAGGAAGAACGATCTCTTGTCGGATTCTATCGAGTACTGCCTCGCTGGAAAGCGATCGAGATACTTCTTCAGCGTCGGATGGTTCACATCGTACATGACAGGAGTCTCGACCTCAACAGCACCCATCTCGCCAACGGTGTCAAGAACGTGTGCCTCAAGAAGCCGTTTCACAAGAGTTCCTTTCGGATAGAACCGCATATTTCCCGAGTCTGATCCGGGCTCGTAGTCGGCAAGTTCGAGCCGCCTCATCAGTTCGACATGCGGAGGGATCTTATCAACAGCCCTGCTCTTCGCGGTCTCGTATTCAGCAAAACTCAACAGGTTAGGATGCTCTTTGAAATCAAAGTCCTCTATGGGTAGGAGTTTTCCCTCGAGCGTGAGAACGTGCCAGTGCGATACCGCTTTCTCTTCTGACTTCAGAGCCTCTGATACGATCTCTTTTCGCTCTTTTCGTTCTTCTCTTCCTTCGCTCCCTTTTTTCTCCCCCATTCCCTCCGTCCCGGCCCTTATCGTTCTCGAAAGTTCTGAAAGCGGGTGCCCCTTACAACTGATCTTGAATGCCTTGTACCAGCCAAATGGCGCTCTCTTCACTTCGTAATCACAAGATAGAGTTTCTTCGAGTCTCTTCAGAACGTCGACCGCGACGATGGGTTTTGCCAGTTCGGAACTGAGGTGTGCGTAAGGATAAAGCATTATCCGTTCCGTTTTCACTTGTTCTGCCAACTTCCTGATCGCGTCTACTGCATTCTCTGCTGTGGCGATCGGATCAACTTCATCGTAACTCTCGACAGCGACAAAAGCGGTCAATCCCTCTTCCATGCGACCGCTCTTCATGGCAGGGTCGATCTCTTCTGCGACTGGAGTGCGCTTCTTTGTCTCGTATTCGATATAATCTGAGTGAATTAATAACAACTGCATGTTTGTGCCCTATGCACTGAATTGTCTCTTAAGTTTATAAATATGCGGCAGAAGACCTTACTGTTTGTAACGCCTCCATCGGTGTTCGGTTAAGGAGGAACAACAACCACCCTCCAAACATGGGAATTCCGGTAACAGTAGGCACTTCTCAGGTCATCTGCATACAGCCGATAAAAGATGTGAAATCCTGTATTATTTTTGTATCTGATCAGTTTTATTTCCTATATTTTACCAAAGATATGCCCACATAGCGTGCTTTAATTGACCAAAAACACGAGATACACAAGTGAACGAATCGCTTATGCGCGTGAAATGGTGGTTGGGCAGAACATGCTCGGGTACTATATGGTAGGAACCACAAGATGGTAGAAGTACCTGAAGGACTACATGCGAAGTTTATTTACAGCGTAGATCGTGTGAATAACAAATTGACAATTACACTTCCGGAAGAGGTCGCTAAAAGGATTGGGGATCGGTTGTGTGCAACATTTGATGGGGGAAATATCGTTATCAGTGAATCGTTGAAGTAGAAGATGGCTACTCCAAAAATATTAGCTTATAGAAGTGAGTCGCGGTGATAGTTGCCTTGCAGCGGCAGTGAGTGTTGAGACGGGTGGCTTTGAGGCGCAGGCGAATGATGGATGGCTGCCCGTCACAGTCGTCTGGTCAGGGTGTGAGTTGCGACGGGTGTGTGCCCAGAGTGTGAGGTGGCGAAAGGCTTTTATAGGGTTGGGTTGTGCGTATGGGATGTAACACCTCGAAGTCGATTATTATGATAAGGCATCCCCCACAACCGAAACACGCAATCGTATTGCGAACAACTCTCAGCGTGGGCGCGCTCGCGGTGCTGCTGGTGCTTGCGTGCGCGGGCACGGTGGCGGGCGCGACGTGGGTTGTGGATGATGATGGTGGCGCGGGCGTGGACTTTTGCGACGATACAGGCGGCGGTGGATGCGGCGAGTGATGGGGATATAACTCGAGGTGCTGGGCTGGGCGAATGCCTGAAGAATGTGGATGTGGGGAAGCGGCTCACACTGGAAGGTGCGGGCGGCGAGTTTGAAGAATTGTGTTTTCCGAGAGATAGACAAGCGAAAAATTCAATATAGCATCTCAACTGAAAGGTAAGGGATAACCATGAAAAAGATGATTACTACTATTGAAGTGTGGAAGGAGGGAGGGATGTTCACAGCGTACTGCCCGGAATTGGATATTGCGAGTTGTGGACATACGCCTGAAGAGGCAAAGAAGAATTTGGGGGAAGTTATAGGGATACAACTAGAAGAAACAGCCAGGCTTGGGACGTTGAAAGACTTTTTGGCAGAAGCCGGTTATGCCGTAGAGGATGAGGTGCTGGAAACAGAGAAGAAGATTGTGGGATTCGAAGAGATGTTGATCTCTGTTAAGGCGCTGTGATGAAAATAAAGCCCACGAACTGGCAAACACAGGTTAAAATCTTCGAGAAATACGGCTGTGTTTTTGTTAGGCAGAAAGGTGACCATTTAATATTTCACCACGAAAATGCAAAAAGAGCCGTAGTTATTCCAAAATATGGTGAGATCCCGGTCACCATCATACGAAACAATATGAACACGGTTGGTATGATAAGGGATGAATATTTTTCCATTTTAGAAAGTATTTAGTTGATGGATCGTTGGTCGAGGCACCGGATCGAGTGGATCTGTGGGTGTCGAAAAACCGCGCGAATACTTGCGTAGAATATGCTGGCAGTTCCGGTTGGGGGAAGTATTACCGGAAGATTGTGTTAGTATCACGTTTACGTCCGAAGCTGCTGCGGCAGATGGGGGCAGGCACGGCGGCGGGCGCGACGACATGGATTGCGGATGATGGTGGCGGCGCGGGTTATGTGGGCATGCAGGCGACGGTGGGTGCTGCAATTGGTGATGATTCGATTGAGGTGTGGGGCAGGAGTTATGTTTGAGGATGCAGATTGGAATAATTAGTAGTTAGGAAGGAGGATCAATAAATATGAAACCTGAAGTTG
>JAYELB010000027.1:0-5714 GCA_034717055.1 Methanobacteriota archaeon | reverse complement strand
GTTTATCCCTGGCGATTCGCTACTTGGTATGGCGTTTCTTTCCGCGGTAGGTTCGATATTGTGCTTTGATTTTGAAAATGAAACTGTGGAATTGAGGCGATAAAGATATTCGATCGGCTGCTCAATCGGGTCCTTGCATGTTTACACACCCTTGCGTAACGGAAAAGGTTGCTGCGCGTTATGAACTCCTGCGCGGCGACCTCAACCACTACGACCGGATCACCCCCGCAGACGCCGCGACCACACTCCAGCTCGCAGCCGCCGGCGCACAAAAACCCCGCCGCGGATGTGAATGATGACAGGCACATCACATCCTTCGATGCGCTTATGATCCTGCAGGCGGTGGCTGGAGGGGGCGATCTGTGAGGATGGCGGTGTTCATGCGACAAGTCCCGCGGACCCCCCGCGATTCGATTCGCTGGTGGACCGGTCGGGGCATCAGCAAGACGAAGAATAAAAGAGGAAGATAGAGATGAAAAAAGAAACTATTGCATGACTTTCGGATAAATCAAATTTCTTGCCATTATGAATGAGATGCCTTTATATAGTATGAACACATAGTTTATACCGCATGTCAGAAGAGGCGAGAATATACGAAATTCTAAGCACTATCCGCAAGATCGAAGACTCAGAACAACCTGTTAGTGTATATTTTAACCGGAATTCCGTCCCATTTTCTCGCGCACAATACTATCGCTATCGTAGAATACTTAAAAAAAGTGGCGAAGATGGGCTTCGAGATAGGAGAAAAGATGGAAATTACACAAAACTGACAGAAAGAATAAAAGATTACGTAATAGACATAGTTAAGGAAAACAGAAGTATATCATCATCCCAATTACAGAGCAACATTCTAAACCAGTTCAACGTACGGATTTCGTTATCCGGTTTGAACAATTTCAGGGCATCCACATCATTGACAAGATTGCCCACCCCCAAGGAAGTGGAATACAAACGCCAGAAATCCGGAGGGGGCGAGATTCTCACGTCTTTATCATTTTTTACCCATATTATAGAGCTATACACCCAAACAATAGCTGAACAGGTGGATGCGGTTCGTCAATCACCATTATTTGAGCAGAATAAAGATATCGAAAAGGACAATCCGGACATTCGTTTGCATGGAAAATTCACCAAAGAGTACAACCAATTGGAATCCGTGAGAGAAAACCGTTTCAAATCAATCGACGATAAAATAACGGATAAGGACTTTTCAGCCATGAATATCTTTGGAATGTCCGAAAAGACGATTTCTCGGTATAACCTGGCTCTGCTGTGCCTGCCTCTGGTCACGTCAAACGGACAATCAAGTAGGGTGAATCGTGTAAAAGGAAACGATTTATCTTTTCTATGTGGATATAATTATAAAGATGCGTCACTCAATAAATATATTCAAGAATTGAAATATCTTAAGATCTCTGATTGCTTGATTGCTGCAACAGCGAAGTTCTGGATGGATTTTTGGCGAAATGAATCGGAAGATGAGACTTACTTCGTGTGTTATTACATCGATGGCAATACGAAAGCATCGTGGTCCTCGAATAGATACCATAAAGGTGGAGTGACGATGCTTGGTCGCGTCATAAATTGTCTCGAAAACGTGTTTATCCATGATGGCAAGGGGCATCCGCTCTATTTTCAGACCTTCGAAGGGCATGCCGATCTTGAAAAGCATGCACTTCCCATGCTCACCAAATTAACTGAACTTTTGGATGATCCATCGGCACATATCGATGTAAAACGAATATTGGTGATGGATGGAGGAGCAAATGAAGTGCAAATGATCAGAGCCTTTGATTGTAGCGATGAGTATTATATCACCATTCTTGATGATAACCAGACAAAAGAAAGGAAATTCAAGCACATCTGTTCAGAAATAGAATATAAATACGGAAACGCGACCCTTGTTGACTGCAAGATTGAATTATCGGATTCAAACGAACCGGGCTACATCTACGAGTGTCGTGCAGTGATCGTGCAGTGGGATAATGGCGGAAAATCAGTCCTGATCACGAATATACCTCGTGAACTATTGGACGCAAGCGAAGTTACGAAGAGATACTTTGACCGTTGGCCGATGCAGGAAAAACAGTTCAGAGATACGAAATCAGGGGTTAATATCCATCGGATCACGGGTTATGGGAAGAAAATCGAGAATTGCGATAAAATAAATGGAAATCATGGTGAGCTGTGTGAGAGAATAACACAGCTCAAAGCGGAACTGGAAAAGCCACTCTCGGAAATAGGGGATATAGAAGAGCAGCTTACAGACATATATCAGAAGGAGAGGGCGTTTCGCGAAAAATCGAAGATTGTTGATGGAGAAAGGGTCTCAAGCGAGGTAGACCCATCTGAATTGAAGAATTACGAAACCAAAATCAATAAACAACTCCGTAAGCAGAGGAAGATAGAAAAAGAGCACAAAGACGCATTTAAAATATTGAAAAAGTATTTAAAGGAGGAGAAGCGGATCCGAGATAAGGATAAAGTGTACAAGATTGATACGGAGCTAGATCAGATAATGGCATGCTTTAAAATGTCATTTATCAATTTATGTAGTCTGTTCTTGGCAAGATGTATGGATCATGAAAAATTTGAATTGCAGACGCTATTCGAATCGATTTTCCAGCTCAATGGCGACGCTTTTATTTCCAATGACGAGAAAAGAATTGAACTGGAGATGAATCCGAAAGAGCCGGAGTTGATGGATAAACTTAACAAAGGTCTTCACATATTAAACGCAATGGATATTCGCGATCCTGACGGGCGCTCGATACGGTTTAGCATGTAGACGTTTTGTCTCAATTATGTTGGCATCAAAATCCGGATACCCGAAAGTCATGTAGTATCAGAAGGTATATATCAGATAAATGTGTTGTGTCAATTGGAGGTTTTTATCATGAGCGAAACTCGGAAAGTTGGGACTCATCGGGAGAGGCGTGCTTGCGATTACCGAGGAGAAGATCAGACAGACCATGGACGAACTTATCGAGAAGAAGGAAAACCCCTTGTCCGGGAACTCCTGACCGAGAGGAAGAAGCCGATGCAGGAACTTGGATATACGATCTCAAATAAAGTGTAGAACTCGATCGGTCAAAGATCGCAACGAAGGACGACGTCGCACGTATGCAGGACAAGATCGCAGAACCCGAAAAGACCGTTTTGGAACTTTTCGAGAAGTGAGGTGTACAGTTTATGATCTCGAGGAAATAGCTATAAGAAGGTGACGCTAAGTGGCATGCACTCGATTGTATTTTAGAGGTTGCACTCGCGCTTGATGGGATTATTCGCAAGACTGTAAGGAGATGGATGCTGAGATCATCGATATGGTATCCATATAATAGTAACACAATGAAGGGGTGAAAAATGAAAATTGAAAGAAGAAACTTTTGGGCGGTGTTGTTGATTGCGGTAATATTCGCAACGCTAACATTCGTAAGTGTCGGATGTGCATCCGGAGCTACACATTATGTTGATCCGGGTGAATCTATTCAAGCAGCAGTGAATACGGCTGATCCCCACGACACCATCATCGTGCGTGACGGAACATACACCGAAAATATAAATGTAAACAAGTCTTTGACGATTCAATCTGAGAATGGGTCTGATGTTACGATTGTTCAGGCGGCATATCCGGATGACCATGTATTTGAAGTGACTGTGGATTACGTGAACATTGGCGGGTTCAATGTGACCGGTGAAACAGGGTCAACAGGTTATCAAAAGACAGGCATTTATCTTAATAATGTAAATAAGTGCGCCATCTCCAATAATACTGCAAACGGTAACGGCTACGGCATTCACTTGTCTTCTTCGAGCAACAATTCTCTGACCGGCAACACCGCTAACTCGAACAACTGGAATGGCATTTACTTGTCTTCTTCGAGCAACAATTCTCTGACCGGCAACACCGCTAACTCGAACAACGACGGAATTTACCTGCGATATTCGAGCAACAACAACAACCTGACCGGTAACATCGCCTCGAACAACTACTACGGCATTTACTTGTCTTCTTCGAGCAACAATTCTCTGATCGGCAACACCGCTTCGAACAACACCTACGGCATTTACTTGTCTTCTTCGAGCAACAATTCTCTGACCGTCAACACCGCTAACTCGAACAACGAGTACGGCATTGAACTATATCGTTCGAGCAACAACAACCTGACCGGAAACACCGCTTCGAACAACAGCCGCGGCATTTGGCTGCGGTCTTCGAGCAACAACAACCTGACCGGCGACACCGCTAACTCGAACAACAAGTGCGGCATTGAACTAGATCGTTCGAGCAACAACAACCTGACCGGCAACACCGCTAACTCGAACAACGAGTACGGCATTTACCTGTCTTCTTCGAGCAACAATTCTCTGACCGGCAACACCATGGTCGGGGATGGAATATACATTTGGGGCTCTGAATTACCGCACTGGAACACTCATTCCATAGACACCTCGAACACCGTGAACAGTAAGCAAGTGCGTTACTGGAAGGATCAAGTCGCTGGCACAGTACCGCCGGACGCGGGTCAGGTCATACTCGCGAACTGTACCAATATAACCATAGAGAACCAGAACGTGAGTGATGGAACCGTGGGAATCATTTTTGGATTCTCCGACAACAACAACCTGATCGACAACACCGCTAACTCGAACAATGAGTACGGCATTTATATGTATCGTTCGAGCAACAACAACCTGGAAGGCAACACCGCTTCGAACAACAGCCGCGGCATTTACTTGTCTTCTTCGAGCAACAACAGAATCTATCTTAACAACTTCATAAGCAATGATATTCACGTTCATACCCAAGATTCAGCCAACATCTGGAACTCATCCGCCCCCATTACCTATACCTATAACGGCAGTACCTTTACCAGTTATTTAGGCAACTACTGGGATAATTACACCGATGTTGATTCTGATGATGATGGAATTTGGGATACACCTTACAGCATAGATTCTGGCAATCAGGATGATTATCCGCTGGTGGAAGAGATCCCAATAACGATGATAGATGGCGACCTCAACCACGACAACCGGATCACCCCCGCAGACGCCGCGATCGCGCTTGCGATCGCAGCCAGCGGCGCACAAAACCCCGCGGCAGACGTTAGTGGTGACGGGCAGGTCACATCCCTCGACGCGCTCATGATCCTTCAGGCGGTGGCTGGGGGCTAGAATTATGACCGAAGGGAGGCGAGGAAGATCGTGCGAAGAATTGAATTTCATGATAAGAGAACAGGAGAAAAAAGAGATCGTAGATATTCTGGATTCCGAGCCATCCCTGATCACGTTTGTCTACGGACCGATAAACTCCGGAAAAACTGCACAATCGAGGTTGCGGATGCCACATCATACCCGGATGTCGGGGTAGCCTGATACGAATACTTAATCAACGGAGGCTCATCGGGAAGCGGCTGGACCTCTGCAAGCGCTACAGGAAGCGATGGCACCAGGATATACCAGACTGTACTCTAAAATCCGAAGTGGTTCCCTCGGAAGTCTACTGATACTGTTTTCGTGGTAATAAAGAAAATTGGAACAAGAAAGCACCCTACGGGTGCAAATCAGTTGTAGCTTGGGCTAAGCATCGGATGATTCCAATCAGATAATTTGCATCCAAAAACTTCGTTTTCCTTTGGTGGCCCCTTCTCATAGTACATAAATATCATTTTCTTGCCGCAGTTTGGGCATGTTGGTGCCCATTTGTT
>JAYELB010000026.1:0-5720 GCA_034717055.1 Methanobacteriota archaeon | reverse complement strand
TTCCGATTAATCGAAAAGTTTTATGATGAAACGCAGAATCTCACAGCACAACCACAAACACCCCCCATCCCAACCCCGCTCTCAACCCCGATACTTCCGCCATGCCCTCTGATGATTCCCTTGCATAGCGTACAGATTCACAGGTCCAGCTTGGCTTTCAAAGAAACCAAATCCTCCCAATTCACCCCGAAAACCAATATCATCAGCTCCGCCGACCCCATTCAAAGGGGCTCGAATCGCTTTGCGATCTCGTCCGCAATCACGTCCCTATTATCCTTCGTCACCGAGATCAGGTCAAACTCTGCCCTGATCCGCTCTACCAGAGGATGAGCCGATCGCTGGTGAAGCACGACAAGCATATCCTTATCCGATGCCAGCGCCTCTTCCACCGCCCGAATAAACCGCTGCGACGTAAGTTCCATCGGCGCGATCTCATCGATCACGATCAGATCGGTACCAATCGCACTCAAAATCGCGCTTACCCCGATCCGGTCCAGATCCTGTAGATTGACATGATACTTCCCGACCCGGGGTCCATCTCCCCTGATATGGGTAAGCACACCCTTTACACCGGTCTGCAGATCGAGCAGTTCAAACCCGACCCGCTTGCCCCTGTTCTCTCCGCCCCCGCCATCCCCTTCTGTGATGTCAGAGCAGATCATGCCGCCTGTGCTTCGGCCCAGACGATCTGCCACAGCCTTGCAGACAGTCGTCTTCCCGACCCCGGGCTGACCTGTTATCGCTACTCGCGTCCTCATCACTCAGATTTCGGATACCAGATCCATGAGTGCTGCTTTCGGGTCGGGCGCACGCACGATCCCGGATGCGAGCAGCACGCCCTTCGCGCCAAGTTCCAGTGCTGCCGTCATATCTTCGCCTTTTGAGATGCCAGCGCCGCAGAGCACCGGAACGTCAGGATCGATTGCCCTGGCAGCATCCACCGCACCGGAAACAATCCCTGGATCGGCCGTTGAAACAGGTATTCCGGTACCTATCAATTCAGGCGGTTCGATCGCGACAAAATCCGGCTTTAATGCTGCGGCTGCTTTCGTGGTTGCAATGTTGTTGCTGCACACGATCGTTGCAATGCCGGTGCGGCGTGCCGCCCGGATTGCAGCATCGATCTCGGCAAGCGTGAGCCTCCGCTCTGAGTGATTGATCAATGTCCCGATCGCGCCTGCATCATGCACAGCTTCTGCAAGCACGTGCCCCGTACCGCTGCCTGCGGATGCGCCGTCGATGTGCTGCGCAAATACCGGGATGCCGGTCTCTGCTACCGGACGGATGTCTGAGGATTGCGGCACGGCTATGATCGTAATGCCTGCATCCTTGCTAACGTCGCTGCATATCTCGCCGAGGCGGACCGCGTTTTTGCCGGTTGCCTCGATATAGGTCTTGAAGTTCAACACCACCAGTGGAGTTTTCAGTTGTTTCATCAAATAGGATCTCCTGTTAAATGCCCCTGTTGGGTGGGATGTTAGATCGGAAATTTCTTAAAGATATCGATATTCTTTCGGGAAACACCAAGTGCCACGCAAATGGCTTTGGTTCTGGTCGACTGTGCCCAGATCCGCCATCCCCTCAAGGATCTTCTCGTGAGTGCCTTTGAAACTTACTGTAACTGTCGTCAACAGTAATCACCTCGATGATACGGTCGGTACTTTCTCCCTCATAACTTTAATACCCACACACACACCAAGCACACGGTAAGCACACAGCAAGAACGACTCGCAGGGGCTGCTATAAATTTAAGTATTCCGGTAACATTGATTCTCAACATGGTGAAAGAGATGACAGTGGAGGACCTACATCCTATGGAATATATACCGCAGAAGGTGGCTGAGATATCTAACACCAGCTAACACCCTATCAACGATAACGAGGAATATTCATGACAACACAATCAGAAAAAATCTATGAGCAGGCAAAGAATGTAATTCCTGGCGGAGTTAGTTCCCCGGTACGTGCGATAGAGCCGTACCCGTTCTACACAGCATCAGCAGGTGGGTGCACGATCACAGACACCGATGGGAACCAATATATCGATTACTGCATGGGGTACGGTCCGCTGATTCTCGGGCATGCGCATCCGAGGGTCAGGGACGCGGTCACAGACCAGCTAAGTCGCGGCTGGCTCTATGGCACCCCGATCGAGGCGGAGGTGCGGCTTGCAACAAAGATCGCATCCATCTATCCGAGTATCGACATGCTACGGTTCATATCATCCGGAACAGAGGCGACCATGAGCGCGCTTCGTGCCGCACGTGGGTACACCGGCAGGAACAAGTTCTTAAAGATCGAGGGCGGGTTTCATGGCGCACACGATGCGGTTCTCGTAAAGGCAGGATCAGGAGCTACCACGCAAGGAACTCCGGATTCTCTCGGGATACCTCCTGATTTCACGAAACACACGCTTCAGGTTCAGTACAACGATATCGAGGCGATGACAGATATGATCGAATCGAACCGGGACGATCTGGCCGCCGTGATCCTTGAACCGGTGCTCGGGAACATCGGACCGATCTTGCCGGATCCGGGGTACCTTGTGGACGTGCGCAAGGTCACAGAGGAGAACGACGTGCTCCTGATCTTTGATGAGGTTATCACAGGATTCCGGCTTGCACTTGGCGGCGCACAGGAGTATTTCGGAGTCGTTCCCGACATGACGACGCTTGGGAAGATCATCGGTGGAGGATTCCCGATCGGTGTTTTCGGTGGTAGAAAGGATATTATGGAACTGATATCCCCCTCTGGCGGAGTCTACCAGGCAGGAACGTTCAGCGGAAACCCAGTCTCGATAGCGTCAGGGCTTGCCGTGCTGAACGTACTTGAATCGGAGAACGTACATATCAGACTGAATGCAGGAGGTGATAAACTCCGTGCTGCACTTCAGGATCTCGTGTCTGACCTCAAACTACCGTACACAGTTTCAGGAATTGCGAGCATGTTTAAGATATTCTTTGGAAACATGCCGCGCAACTATCAGGATGCCCTCACGTGTGATAAAGAGGGGTATCTACAATTCTTCCACCGGATGCTTAAGGAAGGGATTTTCCTGCCTCCATCGCAGTTTGAAACCAATTTCTTAAGCATTGCGCACATGAAAGAGGATATCGATAAGACGATAGATGCTTATGCCGCGAGTCTGAGATAATCATGAACATGATGATACTCTGTGATAGGAACCACAAGATTTCTGTGTTACTCTTGTAGTATGTGTTTAGCTAACCACGAGATTACACTGATTTCCACAAGATTTCTATGTCAATCTCGTGTAATCTCGTGGTTTTATATGTAGATACCCACACAATACTCGAGCAAGTACATGATCATCACATTTGTAACCGGAAACAGTCATAAGGTCGAGGAGGCGGTCGCAATCTGCATGCCGCTTGGAATTGAGATCAAGCAGAATGATTGCGGCTATCCCGAACTGCAGGAGGACGATGTTGCGGCAGTTGCTGCGTACGGGGCAGAGAATGTGGCGAATCGTCTTGGCTCTGCTGTGATCGTTGAGGATGTCGGCTTCTATATCGATGCGCTGAACGGGTTTCCAGGACCTTATGCCGCGTATGTCCAGGACACCATCGGTAACGCGGGCATCTTATCGCTGATGCAGGATATCAGTAACCGGAGCGCCATGTTCAGGTCGGTTATCGGGTACTGCGAGCCAGGCATGGACGCGGTTACATTTGAAGGCGCTGTCACCGGAAGAATCGCGTATCAGTCAGAAGGCGAGCGCGGCTTTGGGTACGATCCGATCTTCGAGATCGATGGTGTCACGCTCGCATCGATGGGTGATGCGAAAAATAAGATATCCCACAGAGGGAGATCCTTTGAGAAGTTCGCGGGTTGGTTTAGGGGGCGCGAGGCGCGGTAAAGTTACATCCCCCGGACATGACCGTCCCCATACAAGGGGTTTGATTAATAAACGACTTCAGCGAAAAGAGACCTCATGCGAATCGAGATCAACCCGGATATCAAATACCGGCCAGGCACCCAGCGGGTATTCGATTACGAGACAACACTTTCCAATATCGAAAATATCTTTTCTGACATCGGGGTGACCGAACTTAATGATATAACGCATCTTGATCGTGTCGGGGTTCCTGTGGTTGCCGCGACCAGGCCGAGCGCGGGGCTGGGCGCGATATCAGTCTACTCTGGCAAAGGGGCAACCAAGATTCAAGCGAGGATATCCGCGATAATGGAATCCGTTGAGAGATGTTTTGCCGAGATACCGGAGACAAATATCGATTTTAGGGATAAAACGATTGACACGAATCGAGTTATCAAAACTTATGAAGATCTTAAAGATGTAAACGCGATCGACCCTGAAACACTACTACTTCCCGAACCGATCACGTCAGGGACTAAACTCGAATGGATGAGCGGGTGGGACATTCTGAATGACTGTGAGATGCTTGTGCCTGCAAATGCCATATACCATCCATTCATCAGCGGAATGTTCCTGTTCCGCAGCAACACAAGCGGACTCGCATCAGGAAATACGATCGAAGAGGCGATCGTGCACGGACTGCTCGAGGTGATCGAGCGAGATGCCCTAAGCATCGCAGAATATTCCAGAAACGTTGGAATAGAGATCATATTACAGGAAGGTGACGGCGAGGTGTACGACCTCAAGACTAAGTTCGAGAGCAACGACATTCCTGTGAAACTGTGGCTCCTTCCATCGATAACAGGGATTCCTGTCGTGGTTGCCGCGCTCGATGATATTAAAAACAAAGATCCAACGATGCTTGTGATGGGCGCAGGTGCGCACCTAAGCCCGGAACACGCAATCTTCCGTGCGCTTACGGAAGCTGCGCAGTTCCGGCTGGCGCAGATATCAGGTGCGCGAGAGGATGTGCAGAATAGGAGCGGTTTCGTTGTGGGCGCCGGGTATGATCGGATGAAGCGGATGAATAAATTCTGGTATGAGGATCGCGAGACCACCACACTTCCGGAGATTCCCGACCTCTCGTCTGATACGCCCGCAGGAAGCATCCGGACAATCGTAGAGCGGCTACGACTCTGTGGTGCAGCCGAACACGTGATCATCGTTGACATCTCACAGCCATGGATCGATGTGCCGGTAATCAGAGCGATCATCCCGACCTTCGAACTGTACACGGTTGACCGTGAGCGAATCGGGGCGCGTGCGAGAGCGGCGCGGAAAGAGCGCGGAAGGGACGCTATGCGTGCGAGACGGGCGCAGAAGGGTAGAGATCGGGGGGTTTAGTTTTAGTAAGGGGATGGGGTGGAGGTGCGGTGTAGGCGTGGATTATATAAACGTTCCTCGGCACAATAGCTATCAGGAATGCGCTTGCAACTGCCAGAACGAATTGAAATCGGTGCTGGGTGGGTGGTTAGTAGTAAAAAGTAGGGTATGTGTTTAGCTGAGGTGGAAAAACCACGAGATTACACGAGATTAACACAGAAATCTTGTGGAAATCGGTGTAATCTCGTGGTTAGCTAAACACATACCAATCCTCAAAGAAATGCATGCATTTATAACCGCGTCTGATGCTGTTTTCTTTCAAAATCTTTTGAGAACCACAGAATCCGTCAGAACTGGAAAATTTCCTTCGCCCTGACATTCCGCAGGTCACCATCCCTTTTTCATAATTTCTACTGATAGCGTTTTTGAATATCCAAAAAATATTGTTTTTGTACTGTAGTGGCGCAACATATCCAATTTTAACATGGGCTGCATCACA
>JAYELB010000025.1:0-5725 GCA_034717055.1 Methanobacteriota archaeon | reverse complement strand
TCCCCATTATGGCAGTTGTGGTTGCGTAAGACAATCCGACGTTACCAGAAAGTAATAAAAAGATTCAGAAAACGACTCGATTCGCGGAAAGAGATTGAAACACGGCCCGAAGCTTGTGGGGCACAATATCCGAAGAGTGGGGTATCCGGAGATCAGGGGCAATGTTGCGCTGCACTGGTGCAGGCAAGGATGTACGTGAATTTTGTCCCAAAGCCCCATATCCGTCCGCACTTATATCAACGTGCAATCTTCCAGCCCGCGGATGCCCCGCAATTTAGAGGTTATCCCATAATTGGATATTTTACGAAATCGGATGCTTATTTTCTGATATAACTCCATATTCAGGCTTCCTTTTATTGAGATTTCGAATTGTGGGACAACATCTTCATTGCGGGGTGGAATGGTTGGGGCGTTCGAACATCTGAAAACATACGTCATAACCAGATCGCCAGATAAATCGACAATCCACAACATGGATTAATTATATGATATATGCTTCTACTAATTACGAAAGGTAACCACCAACGATGACCCAAAACTACAAAGACTGGTTTCCGTATCCATCCTTCCGCCCGCATCAGGACACGATGCTTGATCGGGTGCAGGAGGTCGTATGTGCCGGCGAGCACCGCGTCCTGATGATCGATGCGCCGACTGGAAGCGGAAAGACTAGTATCATCGCATCACTGCTTGCCAACCGCGGCGGAAACAAGATCGTTGTCGCGCTCCGGACCGTAAGCCAGATCGGAGTCTACTTAGGCGAGATCAAAAAGATCAAGGAGAATACGAATCACGTCCCAAAGGTTGCATACCTCGTTGGGAAGCACAAGATGTGTAAACTCGCAGGCGAGTTCGAGAACGTCTACGCAGGATGCGACCTCATGAAGGTGTTCACGATGGACTTTCTCGAGGCGAAACTGGATGAGAAGATCAAAAGAAACAACCGGACCGCGCAGGAGTACACGGTCTACGATCCAGGCACTGATCCATCGATTGAAGTAGCCATAAGGGACGAGACTCCGGGATATCGCACATTTTGCCCCCATTATCTCTATTCGAAGGAAGTGTACACCGTCGAGGGTTTGAAGAATTTCAGGCCATCGAAACAGGCGAGAAAGGACGGTGAGGCGATTCTATGGGAGATTCTGTATCCTGAAGAACTGCACAAGCGGTGCACGCACACATGCCCGTACGAGGTGATGGCGATAGGTGCTAAGAGTGCCGACATTATCATCCTGAATTATAACCATGTATTCGACGACACTATGCGGGATGCGCTCTTCGACTGGCTTGAGATAAACCCGGAAAACACGATTCTCCTCGTAGACGAGGCGCACAATCTCGGAGACACTGTCAGGAACATCAACAGCGACATCATCACTACGTACATCGTCGATAAGGCGATAACCGAAGTGAACCAGTTTCCAGGAGATCGAGGCGAAGTCCGGTCTGCAAAAGAGGTTCTTTTCCGAATACAGACGTATATGGGGAAAACGCTCGACCGCTGGCAGAACAAAACCCAGACAGAGGCGTGGTTCGATCCCGGGATGTTTGCGGACTTCATATACACAGGCGGTGGACTGGCGCGGGATGATGAACAGACGATGGCCGACCTGCTAAAGCTTGCGCAGAAGATCAAAAAGCGAAAACAGAAGTCTTCTGAGTCGGCGGAGGGTTTTCTTGAGCGTGTTGCCGAATTCCTGTTCATGGCTCATTATGCAAAGAGTGATTCCGCATATCTCCCTGTAAAATCGCTAAAGGATCGCCAGTGGTTATCGCTTGAGATCCGCAGTCTCGATCCGAGTCCGGTCATATCCGGACTTGCCGATACAGTTCATGCCACCATATTGATCTCAGGAACGCTCTCACCTGCGGACGCTTACGAACTCTACTATTTCGGGCAGAACGGGAGGGTAGAGAAGCTGATGATCCCGAACCAGTTCCCAGAGGAGAAACGGCTCATACTCGGGGCAAAAGATGCAACCAGCAGGTCCGCATACCGAAACGATGCCAACAATCGAAGAGAGATCGAAATGCACATATCTGCCCTGATAAACGGAGTTTCTGGCAATGTTGCTGTTTATTTCACATCCTATTTCATGATGGATCAGTATCTTGAGTACTGTGGGCAAACAGCTTATGACTCCGGGAAAAAAATGTATGTTGAACCAAAAGAAGCGGCAGAGGTGCCGCATATTTTAGGTGAGTTCTTTGAATCCGGAAGCAGTGAGCAGAAAGGAGTTTTACTTGCGGTCTGTGGCGGAAAGATGAGTGAAGGGATCGATTATCACGGAGAAGCACTTAAAGGTGCCATCGTTGTCGGGTTCCCATTAGCCGCGTTTTCAGAGGTGCAGAAACTGGTAAATTCATATTATCAGAGAAAATACGGAAAAGATAAAGGAATGTTCATCGCGTACACGCTTCCAGCGATCAATAAGGCGCTTCAGGCACTCGGCAGGGTGCACCGGTCTGCAGAAGAGACCGGGGTTCTGGTGCTCTGCGATTCGAGGTTCTCGAATTCGGAAGGACTTGGTGTGCGCCAGCACCTGCCGCAGTGGATGCAGGAGGAAATGATCCTCTGCGATGGCGCGTGGTCAGAGGAGCTGGTAGAGGGGAAGGTGCGTGAGTGGGGCGAGAAGAGTTCACACTGATTTACTTTCCCCCTCCTTTGCGATTGTCCTGCCACCGCTTGTAACCCTCTCCGAATACCGGTTCAGCAGGTAACAGTTCCGTGGATTTGTTGTATGCCATGAGAATTTCGGTTTCCGGAGCATGCAGCCAGTTCAACGTTCTTGCAAGGTCATACCAGCACCATGCGGTTCTGACATCGTCATCAGATAGCTGTATGGCTCGATGTAATAGCTCTGCCGCTTCCTGGTTCAAACGTTTCCGGACCGATACATTTCGTTCTCTTTTCGTCAATTTCATCTTTGTTTGTGCATATTCGTGCACAGCCTTCGCGTCCTCGCAAAGTATATTAAAATTCGAGGCAAAAACTTTGTGTGCCTCCTTAAACCTTCCTGCTCTCTTATATAATATCGCGAGTTCGATTAGTTCATCACCTGTTGCCGGAGGTGGGATCTCTCGAAGGATCGATGAGGCTTTCGATTGATTCCGGGTATCCAGATCCAGATACGCTTTAGCCATTGCAAGAAAGAGCAGATGCCGATCGATCAGTTCAGGATTATTCCTGTTCTCATTAAACATATTTTCAGCCGAAGGTAACTCTCCAAGACTTGCCCTGTATTCAATAAGCTGCCCCATAATTGCTCCTGACGTCGGAACTCTTTTTAGAGCATCTTTTAGATTTGCGAGGGCATTTCTTCTTTCGCCGGTTGCCCAGAGATGAGCACTATTACGGAGCGCGTGAATCACCACGTACTGGGGATGGGCCGGTAAAATTACACGAAAATACGTTCTTGTTTCATCAAATTCGAATTTGGGTTCCGGTGATCCGTTTTCACGCATTTTCCTGCGTATCTTTGGTATTCCGGTCCCCCTGCCTTCTGCAAGATTGAGTTCCTTGAGGAACTCCCCGATTCTCCGGTTTCGACTCTGGACCGGCGGAACGGTTTCGCCTGCTTGCAAGTGATGCATCTCGATTCCCGGAACAGGTCCCGGGTAACTGATTATCTCCATGCGGTCAGGGTACATATATACCTTGACAGGTTCATAAATCTCATAGCTTCGATGGTAAACCGTATTTACCAGTGCCTCTTCCATGGCTTCATAAGGAAATGCAACTGTTTTATGAGCTTTGGCTCTGCCCGGTATCTTCTTAATCATTGAAGTGCTTAAACTGTTTAAATAATCAAGCACCTGTCTCAACTGGAAGTGAATAGGACCCCGGAATACTTTTTCTTCGATGAGGTCGCCTCCGGCATCATCACCAAACTCCACAACCTCTATCCGGGTTGCCGGAAAATACTGGTCCGGGTTCTCTGTGAAAAAAAGTAAAGCGACGTTTCTTGGAGCCTCATGATCATTCGTTGGCGAGATGATCTTCATATATCGGTACAGATCCCTGTCTGCTAAATTTACGTCAGGAGTTACCAGATCACTTCTGATGTCGGCAAGATATTTCCTGACGAGGGTTGGAGATATGATGTCAACCGGAACCGAGTTGTTTCGCCTATCATCGAAAGGTACCTTCGCAGTCATCTGCATCAGTTGCGTCAGGGTATCTCCCTGTGCTTTGACTGATTCACTTCCATGGCGAACATAGTAAGCTCGGGCGGCGCCTTTCTGTAGTGTTGTAGGAGCTTGATATGGTCTCAACTCCCCTCCGGGAACCCATATTACAAGAATCGGTTTGTCCTGATATATTTCAGGTGATAGTACGGGTTGATATTCAGGGTCAATTCGCTTGCAATTGCTTCGGATTTGTTTTTGGATCCCGTCCAAATTCTGGTTTTCTAATCCGTATGGGGGGAGAACCGGTTGCCCATCCTTCTCTTCAATACCCAGAATGATGTATCCACCGTTTAAGTTATAGAAATCGTTGGCAAAAGCACAGATGCTGTGGATCACACTCTCCAAAATATGTTTTGACCATGTCTTCTTAAACTCGCGTCTTACCGATTCCACAGATCGGGCATGTATCAGATCTTCGAGGTTTATGGGCAGTATCTTCATCTTCGTACCTGTTTTAAATATCTGTTAGCTTAAAGTGGCTAAGTACACATAATGATTGAGCTTTACTAAGATTTTCCATCATGATCGCAAATGCTGGGTGTTCCATGCTCAGCACCTCACTTAATACTCATTTAAGTTTTTGTATAAACAAAAATAAAAATACCTTGTACAGGACACTCAGCAGAAGAGACCGGGGTTTTGGCGCTCTGTGATTTGAGGTTCTCGCATTCGAAGGGGTTTGGTGTGTGCCAGCACCTGCCAGAGCGGATGCAAGACGAGATGATTATCTGCGATGGCGCGTGATCTGAGGAACTGGTGCGTGAGTGAGGTGCGAAGAGTTCGCACTGATTTTATTTGGCTTCTTGCTATTTCGTACAGGCAATTGGAGATCGCGGAGACCAAACCAAGGGACCGAGCCATCGTTTCACCGTGCTTCCGGAGATGTCCGAACCTTTAATCATACTTTCGCAGTGCGCATGGCTTCACAGATCGCAGAATACGAAGCATCTTCGGAGACGTTGTGGCTAAGACCATTACAACGCAGCCATTAACCCGGATTACGCAGATTAAAGGTGACAACGGATTTGCATGCCAATAGTGGATTATTTTCAGCAGCCATGTCCGTCTGGGGGATAGGGTGTAACTGGAAAGTAATATTAGAGTCCCCGAACAAACAGAACCGTTCCGAATATTTTAACACGATCGGAGGGATGTTTATGGTCAGGTGGCAGTTATGCCGCAGTTTGGTAGGTTGACGGCGGTTGCACACTCGAAAGGTTTATAGTATCCCTTATTATAGTAATTCGCAACCATTCGACCAATTGGTCACTGGCCTGGTCTTATGTGATGCAGGTCAAAACAAAACATAGGAGGAATTGAATGGAACCCGCAATGGGTATGGGCCTTGTAGCCCTCATGGGTGCGGCAGCAACCGTCGCAGGATGCAGCGAAGACCTTGAATCAGATATCGGATCACAGAGCAATCCGAATTCGCAGGTTCAGCTGGCTGCACAGGTTGGCTATCCGCACAGAATATTTAACAAAGCTATTTCTGGTGAACCACCATCCAATGCGATGTACTGTGCCGTAG
>JAYELB010000024.1:0-5734 GCA_034717055.1 Methanobacteriota archaeon | reverse complement strand
CCGCACAAAGAAATTGAACAATTTGTAAATCAGAAGCCCATCGATCTTCATATCCCCTATCACCTGTAGCTCATCGACGATCAGCACAGGAACACGCTTTTCTGATATCCCGGCAAAGAAACGCTCGGTGTATTTGAACATGTCTTTGCTTTTATCCTTTTTCTCGAATATCTGTTCGAACAGGTTCAGTGGTATCGGGATTCCGCTGAGTATCTTCAAATCCTTGAGCAACGACTGCGCATACTCTCCGATATTGTCGGTCGCACCGCCCTCATCGATCTCGAACAATACATTAAGGAAGTCCTCATAACCGGTAATGAACCGCCCGCGCAGGTTGATGTAGAATGGAGCATACTCCTCTGACAGTTGCCCTATCAGGTGGTTGATCAGCGTGGTCTTTCCAGAGTTCATTGGTCCGTAGACAAAAGTGATCAGAGTGGGTTCGGAATCCAGAATATTCGTGATTTCTTTGATCTCCCGTTCCCTGTTGTGGAATTCGATTCTTTTCATGCTCGCATCTTTGCATCCGCTTGGTCATAATTCTATGCTGTCAGCCGCCGCCTGCAGGATCATGAGCGCATCGAGCGAGGTGACGCGGTCGTCGCCGCTGACGTCCGCGGTGGGGTTGTGTGCGCCGCTTGCTGCGATCTGGAGCGCGATCGCGGCGTCTGCGGGAGTGAGGATGCCGTCAGAGTTGAGATCGCCTTTGATACCACTTACGGTTGTGAAACTGAATTCAGTGCTCTGTGCAGAGTTTTCGCTCTGATCTGCACTGTTAACAACAAAGTAATATGTTGTGCCCTGTTGTAATCCAGTCAATAGGATTGTATGATTCGTTACAAAGAGCGGATCGCCTTCATTTTCAGTATAACTTACTGATACTTCGCCATATTTAACCAAACTATCCGCAACTTCATCTGTGTTCCATTTTATTGTCGCAGAATTAGCTGCTGTGTCTATTATAGTAACATTTGTGATTATTGGTGGTGTGATATCGTTTAGGAGTTCCTTTGGGAAGATTAAATCTTCATAAGCTTTGGCTTCTTCGAGGTGGATAAACATTTCTTTGATGGGCGACAGCTCTGTTGGAATGCTCACTGTGTAAAGATTCTTATTGAATGTTGCCTCTTCGAGGTGATTGAACATCTCTCTGATCGGTGTAGGTTCTGTAGGAATGCTTACACTGGAAAGACCACGTCCTGAAATCGCCTCTGTGTTACCACAATTAAAAATTATTTCGATGGGCGTGGGTTCTGTTGGGACGTCCACACTCGATAGATTCGATTCGTATGTCGCTTCTGCATCGGTTACAGTGATCCCTGCCGATGCTGTGTTTACGAGGATTGTAAACACAAGAATAAAAAAAAGAGAGGAGATCGTTTTTTTCATTTTATTCCTCCTTTGCTGCGTATGCAACACGGGATCCTTACTGTGCTGTTCATTTCTGCTAAACTACCTCATGCATCATCCCGGTATATCAACACTGTTGCCACACCTGCAGAACCATAGTCATAGTCTGAATCTGCATACCCAGCTCCATACCAGTCATGAGATATTTCTATCGTGTGAAGTGTTCCAGGGGCAATCTTCCCTCCGTATGAAGTAAATGATCTCCACCATCTATACCCTGATGGTGATTCATAAGTGTCTGCATCACTAATTGGCATTCCATCTACTTTCAGGATTGAGTCCCTATAGAACCAGCGTGAACTACTTGAATAATGCCCTCGGTAATAGATATAATGGTAGTAAGAAGCTTCGAAGAGCATATACTCTGCTGGAATCTCAACCTGATGTGTATTTGTTCCAGTCGTTGCCCTCGTTCTGATAAAAATCATCATGCCATTCGCATTTGGAAACTCAAAGTCATAGTATTTTATTTTACTTGACACAATTCCCACACTAGCAGCATCTCCCGCCTTATGCAATGCATCCTCAAGTGTTGTGGTTGTTATCGTTGTAATCACAGGTGTGTTCACGTCTGCTGTTCCCCACTGCATGATCTTTGAGGCAGGCTCGTCATTTTCGAGGTAAGCAACGATCCAGCCGTCGGTGTCCGCATACACGTGCACGTCGATGTTGCCACCATAATCAGAAATCGGCGTTATTCCGATGATATAATTGTCGCCGACTTCCTCTACCGCAGTAAAGATCGTCTTTATCTTGTCAATATCTATCGTCTGACCTGTATCTATATAAGCGGAAATTCCCGCCTTGTCGACTGGAAATGCTGTCGCGCACGCGCTTCCAGTAAATAATAAAACAATACCAAGAAGCACAAAAAACATCGTCAAAGTGTGTCTTTTAGCCATAAGATATCACCTTTGATGTCGGTGAGTTAATCCTATTTAAATGTTACTGATCCTCGATGAACCGCGGTTTTTCAAGTGGCATCGAAACACTCTGACTGCCCACATGCTCTGACGCATTCGCTGTAGTATTAGTTGCGTTCATACCGGTTTCCGTTGTATTATTAACTGTTTGGATACCATCTTCGATGCAGCCAGACAAAACCAGTCCGATAAGCACAATCACCACCAATAGAGCTTTTTTGATCATCCTATACTACCCCAACCCACCGCTCGATAATCCCAAGCCCATCCGGCGTCAGCACTGACTCGGGATGGAACTGCACGCCCTCGATCTGCCGCCGCTTGTGCCTGATCCCCATGACGACGCCGTCAGGACTATGTGCCACAACCTCGAGATCAGGCGACACCCGATCCACGGCAAGCGAGTGATACCTGCCGCCTGTAAACGGATTCGAAATGCCCGCGTAGATCCCGCCCCCGTCATGATAAATCTCGGACGCCTTCCCGTGAACCGGACCAACAGGCGCGTGCCCGACCGTGCCACCAAACGCAACATTGATCGCCTGACAGCCGAGGCATACCCCAAGCAGCGGAACTTCGCACTCGCGGATGATCTCGATGCATGAGCCGATATCGCTGGGATTGTTCGGATTTCCAGGACCAGGCGAGATCACGATCCCGGCAGGGTCGATCCCTTGGACCTCATCAAGCGTTATCGTGTTCGGGACTACCACAGTATCCGGTTCGAATATCGAGACGTACTCGACAAGATTCCAGACAAATGAGTCCTTGTTATTCACAAACAATATCTTCATTCGATCACCTTCATCATCGCAGCCATCTTGCGCTCGGTCTCCAGATATTCATATGTGGGATCCGAGTCAGCAACGATTCCAGCCCCTGCCTGAATGAACATCCGGGCTCCATCAATAACAATCGTCCTGATCACGATTGCGAAGTCCGCATCCCCGTCCCATGTGTAATAGCCAACGCCGCCGCCGTAGATCCCGCGGGCATCCTTCTCGAGTGCGTCGATGATCTCCATTGCACGTATCTTCGGCGCACCGGATAGCGTGCCCGCGGGAAAGATCGCGCGTGTCGCATCGAACGCATCAGCGTCGTCGCGCAGTATTCCTGTAACAGTGCTTTCGATGTGCTGGAGGTGCGAATACTTCCGCACAGTCATGAAATCCTCGACTTTGACAGATCCCGGTTTCGACACCATTCGAACATCGTTTCTGCCAAGATCTACAAGCATAACGTGCTCTGCCAGCTCCTTTTCATCATCCAGCAGTTTTCTCCCGAGTTCGGCGTCTTCCGAATCGGTCTCTCCCCGCGGGCACGTACCAGCTATCGGGTTGGTGATCAATTTCCGGTTGTGGACTGTGAAGAGCGTTTCAGGGCTTGCGCCAACGATTTTAATCTCCCCGAATTCGAATAGATACATGTATGGGCTTGGATTGACATCCCGTAACCTCGTGTATAGTTCTACCGGGGTACAGGTGTTTGTTGCCTTGTATCGTCTGGACAGCACAACCTGGAAGATGTCACCATCAACGATGTGCTGCTTCGCTGTCCCAACCATCGTCTCGAACTCGTTCTGCCTCACATTCGCGGTCATCGCTATCTGACTGTGCCCGCCCCCAGAGGTCTGCTCTTCTGAATTAAGTTCTTCTGCCCTTCTGATAGCAAAGATCATAGCCGCTGCATCGGATTCGGCGTTCCGGTACATTTTCGCGATCTTATCTCCGCTAAAATCCTGTAAAAATGGAGTTAAGATGATATAAACCTCGCCGGTCAGGTGATCGAAGACTACAGTATGTGTGATGAGCATGAATTGCGCATCAGGTGTTGCTGCATGATCGCGTCGTCCGATATCCAGCCAGCAGTCATATACGATGTCGTAACCATTATATCCGATAGCTCCGCCAGAAAACACCTGCCGATCGAAGTTTTTCGTGCAGATGTAGGGCACACGCGGAATTATCGGCTTTAACGCATCCAGAACGTCGTATTCCGGACGTATAGCGCCACTCTCGTGCAGGTCTGATAGATCTGCCTCGATTCGTCTGATAAGCGGCGTCGATTGCTCGTACGAGAGCGAGATCTCCCTCCCGCGTATCGTGATGACCGCGTCCGGACCGGAGCCCACGAACGAGAACCGTGCGTTATGCTTCCCCTTTTCCACAGACTCGAGTAGATAGGAGTATTTTGGATTCTCTGATCTTAGCACGGTGTACAGGTCGATAGGCGTGCATCGTGCGGTCTTTTTTGCTATCAACTGGATGATCGCGGGTGGTTCTATCGACTCGAGAAGCGTGGTCAGTTCTTGTGGGTTTGGAGCTATCATCGAATTCACCGTATAACTTTGTACAATAATGTCCATAGTTGTACATCATATTTAAAGATTGCTCTGGCGCTGTACCAGATTGCCAGCCCGGGCATCGTGATCCGATAACCCCCTTCTGCCACAGATGCAGCAATATCTCACAAAAAGTCCGGTCCGTCTGCCGCAAACAATCTTTTAACCCGCAGTACCAGAGAGAGTACCATGACCACCCACCACCTGAGTACCCCGCTTACCATCTCTGATGTTACCAGATTACATGCAGGTGATCTTGTGTACCTGAACGGGACTGTTATGACGGCTAGGGATCGGGCGTGCAGCCGCATACTTGCGGCATCGGAGGCATCAGAGATTCCGTTCGATCTTGAGAATGCCGTGATATATCACTGTGGGCCGATTGTCAGAGAAGTAGATGAAAACGGGTCGTGGGATGTGATCGCGGCAGGTCCGACCACAAGTAGCCGGTTGAACTCGCAGACCACAGATATTCTGGATCGATTTGGCGTCCATGCCATAATTGGTAAGGGCGGGATGTCGATCGCTGATGCGATGCGGGATCGGTGCGCGTATCTTGCATACACAGGCGGGTGCGCGGCAGTGGCAGCAGATCATATCAGCGCGGTGCGCGGTGTGCACTGGCTCGATCTTGGGATGGCAGAAGCGGTCTGGGTGCTGGAGATCCGTGATTTCGGACCGCTAATCGTAGGGATCGATTCGCACGGGAGAAATCTCTTCGATGAGGTTCAGAGGCGGGCAGAGGCACGGTTGTCGGCGGCAGTTTGAGTGGACGGCGGTTGTCGGCTTCGCGGTGCTGCAGAAGATTTCATAGATTTTCTTGTGTAAAAATGTGGGGGTATTGAACATAGACGTGGCGATGTCAGATATCTTTATATACAACGGCTGCTGATGTTATGCTATCACCTCCATCTTCGTGGTCAGATATTCTGGCCACGTTGTATTTGATGGAGACGGAAGATCGTTCCGTCTGACATTGGTCCTGATATTTGGTTAATTCCGATCGGTAGTGAAAACCTATCAATTCCAAATGTGTGCTTCAATTCTGGTTGATCCTGCC
>JAYELB010000023.1:0-5762 GCA_034717055.1 Methanobacteriota archaeon | reverse complement strand
CGTTAATCTGTGGATGATACTGTTTTAGCCACAGATTAACACCGATTCCACTGATTCCACCCATCTAATCATATTTGTATTCTCCGGGTTGACATCATGTTTTCAACCGACCAGAACAAATTAAAAAGTCTCACACCGATGGATCGGACTTACATGATCTTCAGCTTCAGAGGGGGTCAAATCCGCATCAATTACACTATCCTCAAGTCCTTCCTGCAATACAAAGACAACTCGCCCACCTGATCTGTGTGTTCCATCCATATGGAGAACCATTTCCCCTTTACGATTAATTAATGCCTTTATCTTGTTCTTTTTAGCAAATGGAGAACACCTGCTCCGGGTTTTCGATACAAAGCGTATACCTATGGTAATCATAAGACGCGGCTGGTAAAATTTACAGAGGAATTCGTTGAAGATGATTGGTGCATCAAAGGGGATTGACTTTAATGGAAGGTTGTCAACCTTTAGAGCGGGTAACGGGTTTTTTATACCAGAAGGAGAAGAAAACAAACAGAAAGGAAAGGCTGCAAAAGGTGAAAAGGTATTAATTATCTTGTTTGAAAAAGTATGAACCTGAAACACCACACATCAAAGTGTATCTGGCTTCGCACCACCAGCACCACCAGCACCACACAACCCGAATCCATCCGACGGCTGAACTTCGGACACGCTCAAAACGGCAAACAAACTCCTCTCCGCATATCTTACACTTACACACCCTGCGGCGGGGCTTTATATCTTGAAGATGACAACAACTGAATCCATAGCCGGAATCGACGTTTACCTCACAAAAACTCCAGGCATCGGCGGCGTAGTCCGTTCGGATGCATCTGACTTCCAGGTTACAGAGGTCTGGGCTCCCGGAAAAAGCACGGATACAGAAAACGGAAAGTATCTTATCGTAGAACTCACAAAGAAGAACTGGGACACCCACCATCTGATCAGGGACCTCTCGAGATGGTTCAGGGTCAGCAGATCCAGATTCGGATGGGCTGGCACCAAGGATACGCGGGCTGTAACCACCCAGCGGATCAGCATTTGGGATCCAGATCGTACCATCGAGGCAAAGGTCCCTAATTTCCGCATCCCAAACGCCAAGCTCGAGATCATCGGGCGGTCGAACCGGAAGATTAGTCTCGGCGATCTCTGTGGCAATAGGTTCAGGATCGCAGTACGGGGGATCGATGAAACAGAAGAGGAAGTCCGGGGTCGCGTAAATCGCGTAACCGGTGAACTCTCACATGCGGGCGGCATGGCGAATTTTTATGGCGAGCAGCGGTTTGGAACAATCCGTCCGATCACGCACGAAGTTGGCAGACTCATCGTTGCAGGTGATTTTAAGGGCGCGATGATGACATATCTCGCAAAACCGTTTCCGGATGACCGGTCTTATGAAATACGCAGGCGTCTGTGGGATACTCATGATTTTAAATCGGCACTGGTCGAGTTTCCGAATCATCTGCGGTACGAGCGTGCAATGTTAAACCATCTGGTAAAACAACCGGATGATTACATCGGCGCATTTCGTGTGCTGCCAAAAAACCTTCTGAGAATGTTTACGCACGCATACCAGTCATTCATATTCAATAAAATCCTGAGTAAGCGAATAAAAGAGGGGATGCAACTAAATCAGGCAATAGTTGGGGATGTTGTATGTTTCAAAGGTAGTGACGGTCTGCCAGATGCGTCGAGGACGCAAGAAGTGACACAGGTGGACATCGACGGCATCAACAACCTCGTCCGCAAAAAACGTGCGTGGGTGACCCACTCCTTGATCGGGCACAGCTATGAATCCAGAGGCGGTATCGAGAGCGTGGTGTTATCCGACCTCGGGATCGATCTCCCCGAATTGACTCGCGGGTTTGAGGTCGCAGAGATGCCGGAACTTGCTTCGAAAGGGGGATGTCGGGCAGTCGTGATCGGTGTCGATCCGGTCTTTGATGTGAGCGCGGATGGTGGTGGTGATGGTGTGGGCGCAACTGCCGAGTTCTTCCTGCCAAAGGGGTGCTACGCCACAGTCCTGTTGCGCGAGTATATGAAGAATTAATGGTAACTACTCAGGTATGTTGATTGGTCGCCCGATTATGATTCTGTACTTTAATCTCGTGTAGTCTTGTGGTTTTATATGTGGACACCCCCATAACACTCGAGTAAGTACGCTTGGGTAAAGATAGTAGGGAGATGCCAAGCGCACAGGTGAATCTCATGAATGCTTAACCTAGCACACCTGTAGTGAGATGTTACCATCGAGCCTGTATTTGGGTACGTCATTTATTGGGGATTACCTTAAATGTGCTCGGAAAGTTAAGTGAAATCGCGCGGACGAAAGAGATAGACACAATCGCTAAAACGAGGTGACTATATGACAACAAGAAGAGAGAAAATCGCATCAAAGGCAATAGAGGTACTTAAATCAAATCCCAATGGAGTTCGTTACTCAGAAATTGGAAGAAAAATACACGAGGAATTTCCAGAGTTTCCTGATGGTACTATACATGGAACGGTTTGGCAGTTAGATGCGTTGGTGCCCGACGAAATCTACAAACCTGCACGCGGGCTTTTTCGACACGTTATGTTTAAAGAGGAGGAGATTGGTGAAGAGGAGTTAGAACTTCCTCCAGAAATCGAAAAAATGAAAGAAGAGGATTTTTACGGACATTTTGCAGATTGGCTTGTCAATGAATCAGAAGAATGCACCAAAGCAATATCGTTGGGAGGAAATAAATTCAGAGACAAATGGGGGACACCTGATGTGATAGGGAAACGAGCTCCGCGTGCAAGCGATATTGTTAAAACACCCACTGAAATTATTTCAGCAGAAATAAAGGTAAATGCAAAAGAGTTGATTACAGCATTTGGACAAGCTTGCTCATATAAGTTATTTAGCCACAAATCATATATAGTGATACCAAAAAATTCATCTCAAGACGATATCTCAAGACTGGATGCTTTATGTCTAATTTTTGGGATAGGATTGGTTTTATTTGACAACAACAATGCAAACGAACCCCAATTTGAAATTAGAGTCAGACCACTCAAACATGATCCAGATATGTTTTATCTGAATAGATACATGAAATTAATAGAGAAAGAGTTATTCGGGTAGTCATAATGAAGTGGTGGCACCTGACAACGGATAAGAGGGAAAATCGAACGCCTCTCAAGCTCGCAGAACATATCATCTTTACTCAAACAGAGGCAAGTAAATCACAATGACTCTACTGCCACAAACCGACGTCGATGTCATAACAAAACGACTGAACCGACCACCAAACCCGGTTGAAGGGGGCTGCTCCTTAAACCTCTGGCGTGAGCACTGTTCGCACCGATCGAGCGCGAAGCACCTACGCGGCGAACGGAGATTGGGGTGGTGATGGTTCGATGATGCGAATATACGCAGATACGCCAGTATTCGGAGGATGTTTCGATTATGAGTTTGAGAAATGGCCCAACAAACTAATGGAAGAGTTTAAGCATGGTTTGAAATCCGTTGTGATTTCGGATTTGGCATCGAAGGAGCTGGAAGGGGCACCACCACACGTCAGGAACTTGATCGAGGAGATACCGAAAGAGCACAAAGAACACGTCGTTCTGGATGATGATGCTGCGGGGTTGGGACATTATATCGAGAATGGTACTATAAGCAGAAGGCATCTGGTTGACGTCCAGCACATCGCTATGGCAGCGGTTAACAAGATTGACATTCTTGTGAGCTGGAATTTCAAGCACATTGTGAATCTGAGCAGAATTAGACTTTATAATTCAGTGAATCTTAAATAGGGGTATCCATTGTTAGAAATGAAGAGTCCGAGAGAGGTGCTCGATGAAAGATAAAAAATTTGATGCGGTACGGATGATGAGAGGGATTCGGGATTAGTTAAGTAGGAGATATATTGAAGATCCGTTCGCCGAGAGAAGGGAGTTACAGGAGATAAGGAAGAAGTATGAGATAAAGGGGTGAGAATGAGGGAGCATACTTCTGATGATGGTGTGTTGTGTGAAATGCCAAAGCCCACCTTTCGTGAAAACAAAGAGGCAGTAAGATGAACGAAAAGAAGTATCTTATTTATCTGGATATTTTGGGATTTGAAGGGTTGGCTGAAGAAATGGCGAAGAAAACAGGATTTGAGGAAGATGCGCTCAGGCAAAATTATCTATCAGATCCTGTAGAGAAGGAAATTGAAAAAATAAAGAAAGAAGGAATTCAAATGTCAAAGGGGATAAGTGAGATCGAAGGCTCGGACAACTATGTGCTGATATTTGATGATATCCAAACAGCGTTTGAACTTGTAGGGAAACTTACAACGATCAAGATTCCACACAGAGATTACGGGGTCCTTCCTCTTGAGGTGGCTTTAGGAACGAAAGACATTGATAAGGATATTGAGGTACGCCCTATAAACAGGAAAGAAATAATAAAATTTTTGAAAGAAGATGTTATCAACCCATACCGTAGTTATTATAAAAATAAAAATGACGAGACGATAAAGGAAACTTTTGTGCTTTTTACACCGGAATTTTTTGATGATTTGGAGCCGCTGGATAAAAAATGCTGTGAACGAATTTCACATAGAAACAAAACATTTTTTGTTGTGGATTTAGAGAAGATTCAACAAAGAGCCAGAATGTTTGAGTTTTTGGAAAAAATAGGATATTCAGGCAGTAAATGGTATGGAAGGATCGATGAGGTATATGTTCCCCCATCGGAGTATGAAGAGATGGCAAAGACGCTGAAAGAAAAGAGAATTCTTTTTATTACCGGCACTCCAGAATATGGAAAAACGTACACTGCTGTCAGACTTATGTGGGAGTTCTATAATCGCGGGTATGAGCCGAGATGGATTTTTGGGGGAGAATCAGCAGAACGGAATGAAGTTAGAAGAAGGTTAGAAGATATAGGAGCGGTGCTGAAGCCCGGGCGTATTATATATTTTGAGGATCCATTTGGAAAAACCAGATATGAGGGACGAGAGGGTTTGGAAAGAGAAATTGGAACCACAGTGGATAATGTCCGGCAAGTTGAGGATGTATATGTGATAATAACATCACGAGATGAGGTTTTCAAGGAGTTTGAAAGAGAAAAACTGTCAGCAGCGGAACTCCAAGAGTTTGAGAAGAAATTGAACATGAAGAATCCTTCTTATGATCATGAAAAAAGAAAAGAGATCCTCCTTATGTGGGCTGAAGCAGAAAGTTGTGAATGGCTTGGAAATAGGGAATTAAAAGGATTGGTTATAGAGTCCATGAATGCTGAAAAGACTTTACCTACGCCTCTGAGTATAAGGGACTTTGCTAGAGCTACGTTCGACGTAGAAGACAAGGATGAACTAAAAGGAGAAATAAAAGAGAAATCACAAGAGACTGCAAAGGCATTTGCAAAAGAAATAAAAGATATGAGTGATGACAAGATATTATTCCTGTCATTCCTATTTATCTCTGATCACTTTGAAATTGAGTTTGTTAGAGCGACGTATCAGGAAATGGTGGAGGAATTAAATTTAAAAGATGCATGGGGATTTGATAGGGCTCTGGATTGGTTCAAGGATGATAAAATTAGAATTGGTTACAACTGCGTAAGCTTTTCTCATCCTTCATATTCTGAAACTTTGAGGCATCTCCTCGTTGAAGATGGACATATCACACGAATAAATAGAGAGATTTTTAGCAAACTATTGCTCAAACTATCAGAAAAGGATGAGGCTGCTGGGAACGTTGCGAGGACTGCAGCAGACAATTTCGATAAGCTTCGTGAGGATTTGGGG
>JAYELB010000022.1:0-5783 GCA_034717055.1 Methanobacteriota archaeon | reverse complement strand
TGTTTATGTAAAAAATATGTATTTTAATAAATCGATTATCTTCAAAAACACAAAATCACAAGCAATAGCCACTATTCGCCATTTACAAAAAATAGATCTTTTTGCAAAAACACGTGCGGAATGTCAGTTATAACAATGCGGTAGTAAAAATTGTGAAGGCAAAGGAGGTTATGGGGCATATATGGCTGGAATTATAGACATAAAAGCCATTGATCCGGAGGAAGAGACAAAACAACTGACATCGCAAAGACGCCCCCGCGATATGGTATTTGTAGGCGATTCGCTGCTTCGTGCAGTGCTATGCGAGGGCGAGGGGAAGTGGTACATCCATGATTACGACGAGTTCTTCCTGCACTACAGCGGTGGAGTTGTCATAATCGAGTCTGACGAGTCCACCGTTGAACTCAGATCAAGTATGGGCGTGCTGGTGCCAGCAGGGGTCAGGCACAGGACGAACTGCCAGGAGTCTGCGATATTCCTTGTATCCAGACACAGGGAGACTGCCTGCATGTTGGCGTAGACGTATGATGGCAGTGACGGCGGAGGTGGCTGTGATGAATGGCGGAAGGGAAGGTTAAGTAATTACGAAACCGATCCAAGAGAGTTGAATCGCGGTATATACATGAAACTACCACCAACGATACTGATACAGGAAGACGATTTCCACAACGCGTGGGCGCGGGCGGTACGGTATGTGCTGCGCGACGGACGCAAGATAACAATTGGGGACGCAACCGAACCAAAGCCGATCAAGGATGCGTGCGTGCTCTTCGAACTCACTGGTGACGCGATCAGGCAGATAGAGGATCGTGAACTGCACCCGCAGTTTCCGTTCCAGCACATCGATCCCTACTGCGAGGAGTTTACGAGAGAGTATCTCTCGCAGTACATCGGAAAACCGGATCAGGAGCGGTTCTCGTACCTTTATTTCGAGCGGCTCGCGATGTACGGAAACCTCGATCAGATGGGGCGGCTGCGCGAGTGTCTTACCACGCAGATAGATACCGGGATCGCATCGAACCGGGATCAGGCGATTACGTGGCAGCCCAGAGCCGATCTTGGAAACACCTCGCCACCGTGTTTACAATGCATCCAGATTAGGCATCTTGGTAATGGCAACGTGGATGTTCATCTGGCATGGCGATCCCGTGATTTGTATACGGCGTGGCAGGTAAATATCATCGCGATCATTGATATGTTGAACCGTGAAGTGATCCATCCGAACCAGTGTCACATCGTTAAGCTGGTTGATTACAGCGATTCGCTGCATATTTATGATAGCGAAAAAGAGGCGAAAAGAGTCAAACTCCAGCCCGTCAGTCCACAGAGACAAAAAAGGTTGTGGGGGTACTAATAACGCACCTGTTGTGAGTCATCGACTACTCTTCCAAATAGTTTTATATACCCGCGAAATGTTAGATATGGTGTAGACGAATGTGTATGCATCACGTAAACGAGCTAATAAGTAGACTTGAAAGTGAAGGGGAAGAAACCGTTCGGAGACGCTTATTAGAGGGTGTTTATGATTACGAGATTCAAGTAAGACATACTGTAGAGAAATGGTTATTATCTAAAGAAAATGAAAGAAATGAGAAAAGAATGGATGAACATCTTGCCATTTCCAAAAGTGCAAAACGTGCAGCATGGGCAGCAGCTATTGCTGCAGCTATTGCTACATTCATTGGTGCCATGTTTGCAATTGCTGCATGGATCTGGTAAAAAGGAAGTGAAGAAATGTTTCTTCTAAATGATAAAATGGTCCGGAAATATATGGACAACCATTTACTGGGCATTGAAGACTTTGACCGAGGATTGCTACTCCCTACACACTACTATTTTCGCATAGGTGGGTGGGTTCGGAAATGGGATAAAAAAGATAAAAATCATCATCCTGTGGAGATAGGAAGACCCGGGAAAGAGGTTTTTGAGATACCTCCCAAAGGTTATGCGTCAATTATATCTTTGGAGCGCTTTTATTGCTCTGACAAGGTACTTGCTGTTTTTGGTCAAATCTCAGACCTTGCACTAGATGGATTACGATTAAATCATTCACCAACTATTGACCCAAACTTTGCGGGATTTTTAGAAATGGGGATCGAGAATCTTCTTGACTGGCCCGTAGAGTTAGCGTATGGTACGCCAATCGGTAAGATATTGTTTTTTGATATTTCTGATACGTACCCCATACATGATATTGCGAACAGTATAAGTGCATCTAAATATGAACGCCGTGGATCGAGACGTCCTGATGAATAATTCGTACCATGCTTCACCTAACAGAGCATACATGGCTACAGTGTTTCGGACATCAACCAGATGTTATTTAATTACTATAGAGAAATTCAAGGTTCTGGATGTATTGGATACCGAAGTTGCTCAAATTACAGAGATACTTAAAAAATACATGATAGATGGTCACTCTCATGGTTCACATGAAACTACCGCCAACGATATTAATATCTGAAACCGATTTCCACAACGCGTGGGCGCGGGCAATACGGTATGTGCTTCGCGATGGAATGAAGATAACGATTGGTGATGCATCTGAGTCAAAACCGATCCGGGATGCATGCGTGTTATTTGAATTGTCAGGTGATGCCATCAGACAGATCGAGAATCGTGAACTGCACCAACAGTTTCCATTTCAACGCATCGATGATTACTGCGAGGAGTTTACGAAGGGGTATTTATCGGAGTATATGATCAAACCAGATAACAGGCAGTTTTCGTATCTCTATTTTGAAAAACTGTCGATGTACGAAGATATCGATCAGATCCGATTGCTATGTAGACATCTTGCGCTTCAGAAGGAAACAATGATCGCATCGAACCGGGATCAGGCGATCACTTGGCAGCCCGGAACCGACCTCGGAAGCACATCGCCACCATCTTTACAACGCATCCAGCTCAGGTATCTTGGCGATGATTGCGTAGAGGTACATCTGGCGTGGCGATCCAGAGATTTATACACAGCGTGGCAGATAAATATCATCACTATCATCGATATGCTGAATCGGGAAGTGATCCGCCCGAACAATTGCCGGATCGTTAAACTGACTGATTATGCAGACTCCCTGCACATCTACGAGAGTGATAGTGATGGGGCAAAGAGGGTAAAACTCCTGCCAGCCAGTCCGCAGAAACAGAAAGGGTTGTGGGAGTACTGAGTACTAAAATAGCATTCCAGCTATGATTTGTGTATGTCCACACCCGGAAGGCCCCTTCCCCGGTTAAGGGGTGCTGAGACGCAAGGGCGTTTACTAGTTCAACGCTTCAACGCTTCGGTCTTATCTACCACCATGACGTCCTTGATGGCACGAACCGCTCTAAATGGGATCAACATGTAATTCCCTTCCGACTGGTACAGGTTCCGATCCACAGACATATCCGGCTTCACCACAAGATTGATCAACTCGCCGGTTCGGATGTCTATCACGATGTTGTACAGTGTACCAAGTATCGATCCGTCGCTGCTCATGACGTTCTTCTTTGACAGGTTCTTTGCGAATATTTTTGCCATTAACATCCCTCTCGTGTTGGTGATTATCACTTATACTTCGTTATATTTAAATTGTTTTACCAGAGAACATTCCTGTGACGGACGAGGTTAAACCATATATCTTCCGGAAACATAATTCCAAGTATGGAAAAGCCAGAGCATTATAGGGATGATTGCAACAGGATTGCGTGCATATATGATCCTCTTGTCAGATTCATCTCCTCCTTCTTCGGCGGAGAAGAGAACTTGAGACGGCTCACCATCAGTAAAATGAATTTGAAGCATGGTCAAAAGGTTCTGGATGTCTGCTGCGGAACCGGTACGTTGTGTGCGATGATTGCAGAGGTGGTCGGGGGTGACGGGGAGGTAGTGGGCGTTGATCTATCCGAAAATATGCTTAAAAAAGCAGAAAACAAGAGCGGAGATACTATACAATTTTGTTACGCCAATGCCGAGAAGATTCCGTATGCTGACGGATACTTCGACCGCGCATCGGTGACCTTCGGCTTGCACGAGATGCCACATTCCGTGCGGATGAATGTACTTCGTGAGATGCGAAGGATGCTAAAGCCGGGCGGGAGGATTACTGTCCTTGATTATTCGTACCCAAAACGCACGCTGGCTATGCCTTTATTTAAGGTATGGATGCTTGTGGAAGGAGATACCGCAAGGGATTTCATCAGGAGGGATCTATCTTCAATGATACGGGATGCCGGATTCGATGTGATCGAACAAAACGTCTATTGGATGAACACGATCCGGATTGTGAGTGGTGAGAATGTAGAAATATATAATAAGGGCAGCGGTGCAGGACAATAAGGGTGAAATGAAAGATGGACGAAACGAAAATGGAATTGGAACTTGACGAACTCATAAAAAGTGCGCAGAAGCAGCCAGGTGTCGCAGACCTGATGTTCGTTTATGGCCAATATGATGAAATGATGCAGAAAAGTCGGGAGTGTTTAGAGGGGGTAAGACCAAAAGTCATTATCTCGGCTAGTTCTAATTCATCGTAAGATGGAGGCTCTTTTATGCCTACGTGGGGAGAGATTCTCATCGAATTGAAACATAAGAACAGGGATTCAAATCGTGAGTGGTGAGAATGCAGATCGACGAAGCAGAAGCGATCCGTTGCCTTACAGCGCGTATTGAGGGTGCTGTGCGGTCGTGCATGCAGGACCGGGGTCGCATAGGAGTTGCATTCTCAGGCGGCATCGACAGTTCATTAGTCGCAGCCATCGCAGCATCGATAGATCCGGATATCGAGTTGTACGCGGTCGGGATGCACGGTTCTCATGACCTAAACCACGCAGAGAAGGCAGCAACACTGCTAGGGATGGAGAATCAGCTGAGGATATGCGAGTACACCGAAGCGGATATCGAATCGGCAATCCCGCGGGTGCTTCATGTGATGAAAACCGCGAGCCCTGTTGCAGCCGGAATCGGAATATGTATGTATCTCGCGTCAAAGTGTGCGCATAAGCATGGAACCAGATTGTTGCTGACCGGTCAGGGCGCAGACGAACTCTTTGCCGGGTACAAGCGTTACGAGCAGGCGTTCGATGACGGGGTTCTCGACATCGAACTCGAGAAAGACCTGCTAGCACTCCCTGCCCAGATCGGGCGGGATGTTGCAGTTGCAGAGCTGTGCGGCGTGGAACTCGGCCTACCGATCTGTGACCGTAATGTGGTGGATGTCGCACGCAGTATCGATGTCCGAATCAAGATGAGGAATGATAGGGGCGAGTACGTGAGAAAGTACATCCTCAGAAGAGTTTCTGAACAGTATCTCCCGCACAGTCTGGCATGGGCGCCAAAGAAGGCGGCACAGTACGGAACAGGCGTCCAGAACGCGCTTGGCAGGATGGCACGCAGGCAGGGACTCAAGCAGGAGGAGTTTTTGAACCGAATCTTTGGTACTATATAACTCCCACTAACCCATGGCCTTCGCACAATTTGCTTATTCGTGCCATTCACCAAGCCGACAAGAAGTTGTATCACAGATTGCCCAAGAGGGCTGCCCTGTCCATTCGGGGTAACCCTACCACGAAATACGTGGGCGGCAACGCCTACGTAGTAAGCTCAGCAGGAACAACGTGGAAAATAGACTTATTGCGATATAAAATTCCATGAAATGCTGCCTTCTAAGGCGTCCATTACTCCACGCACATTGCTCCTTTTCATGGATATCCATTCTCCGGGCTTTTCCAAGTTATTCCGCAACAAGTCTAATCAGAAAGTCCGGGTTCTGGATCAACTGCCAGGATAAGAACACTATCTGTTG
>JAYELB010000021.1:0-5841 GCA_034717055.1 Methanobacteriota archaeon | reverse complement strand
GCATATATGCCACAGGCTTGCGACTTCGCCCTCCAAGACATTCGTCTCCGGCGAACGCCGCATATGCTGAGAACACACCAGAGCGATCGAATCAGCACACGCGGTTGCGTATGAAGAAGGCAGCAGAGAGCGGAGAACTCGGCGATCTCGTCGTGATCAATCTGTCTGGCAGGGGGGACAAGGATGTGTACTCTGTTGCGAAGCGGGAGGGATTTTGAGCGAGGATGTCTCCCTACTTCGATCCCCGCTCCTTCCCCTCACACGGATGCTCCCCTGTCGTGCAGAACTCTTCGAAATGTTCAAGCCACTGAGGATACCCTGGCGCAGTCTTTACAAAATTTACCAGATTTTTGATCTGTTTTGTCGTTATTGAGTGCAGTTCATGCTCCATTGTACATGCGTCCTTCTCCGCAATCCGTTCGGGAATACTTATGATCCTTAAGAATGCTTTGATTGTATCGTGTCGATCCTTTATGATCAATGCAATATCCCGTCCCGGTTCGGTCAGTGTTACGCCATCATATTTCCTGTAGACTACAAACCCCTTTCCATCGAGTTTTTTTACCATTTCGATGACGCTTGGCGGTCTAACGTCTAGAGTAACCGCAATATCCTTTATTCTGGAATGCCCCTTCTCTTCTGTGATATTGAGGATCGCTTCAAGATAATCCTCGGCTTTTCGGGATAGCATAGTTAGTATTAGGGTGCCCTATCACCTTTAACATTTTCGTTAACAAAATCATGAAATGAATCGGAGTCCCTTCGAGGTCAATGTATACATCGCTATTCCATGACCAGTGTCTGCGCCGCGACACTGGCACTGCTCGCATAGATTCGAAGTCGAGCAGGAGCATTGCATGTCCACTTGCTCCAGATACTGCTCGTCCACCATAAATTCGATCATCGCCAGGAGCGTGTGCCGGTTCATGGCAAGCTCCCTGACGATCGAACGAATGGTGGTTCCGTTCTCGATTCTCGACAGAACCTCATACATTCTGCTCATGATAAATTCCCGATCCCCCCTTCCTCTGAGGCTCTCTTGCGGATATAGTAGATCACCACAAGCGAGAACGGCAGCAACAGCACGGATGGCGCATAAGGAGGTGCGTACGCTGCAATAAAGTCCGGAAGCGTGTTGAACCATGGGCCGGTCTCCTCATTCCAGCTTGGTATCGATTCCGAGATCATCGCAAAGATATCACAGCCTGCCACGACCCAGATCAAAATGCTCCCCATAGCAATCTTTGCGAACTGGTGGATATCGTCAAAGTTCCTGATACCTGAAAGGTAGAAGAGTCCTGCAAAGAGCACGATTATACCGCCCCAGCCGCCTCTGAATATGTCGCCTGGTATCTCAAGGAACCCGCCATACGCAAACTCTTTTCCGCTGACTGTTACGAGCAGGTCTGCAAGTCCGAATGCTGTTGTTATGATGCCGAGTATGGCGAAGTAGATCGCTCCACCGGTGGATTGTTCAGTCATCTACGCCACCCCCAGAAGTATACCTATCAGATGTATCAGTCCGCCATAAGCGAATACGACCACTGTAAGAACAGCTAGTGATCCAAGCAGCTCTTTCCACCCTTCTTTGAGCATCATAGCAAACGTTGCAACGCATGGGAAGTAGATCGAGACGAGCACGACGGAGGTGATCAGCTGGTACGGAGTCATAGTGATTGCGGAAAGTTGCGCAACCGCAAGGTCTTTTCTGAGGAACGCAGCGATGAGCGGACCTGCAGTCTCTTTTGGAACGCCGAACCAGCCGACAAAGACCGGGGCGAGTGTATCACCCAGGAACCGGATAACTCCGAGCTGGTAGAGAACACCCACGATGGCGCAGCCGAGCAGTACAAAAGGAATCGCAACCACAAAAAAGCCCCTGACCCTGCCGCCCACCTTCTTTCCGACATTTGAGAACAGCGGTCTCCGGTACGGAGGCACATCGATCAGAAACTCAGGAGCTTTTCCCGGAACGATCTTGTTTAAGATGTAACCGAAGATGAAGTACCCGATAATGAGATAGAGCAGAATCCAGCCCATAAGATCCGGCATCATACCCTGCATGATGCTGATCTGTGCACCGCATGGGATGAATATGGCAAGAAGTGTCATCATGATGAACCGCTGTTTCTTCGTTTCGAGAATTCTTGTCGCAGCAACACCAGGCACATTGCACCCGAGCGAGAGGATCGTTGGCACGATCGCATATCCGTGCAGACCGACCCTGTGCAGCACCGTGTCGAGAAGAACAGCAAGTCGTGGCATGTATCCGATATCCTCCAGAAGTGCAAGCATCAGATAGAATATGATTATCGCGGGCAGAACGACACCGACTGCAACAAATATCCCTGATGTCAGGACGCCAAACGACTCCAGACAGTTACTGGAAAGCACGAACTCTCCGCTTTCGATTCCGCCCGCATCGACCATAATGGTATACAGCCAGCCACCCTGACCCGGGAACACTTCCTGTAGCCATGGCAACCAGTACGCATCAAAGAGTCTGACAAAAAATCCGTCTGTGAAAAATCCTGCAAACGAACCGAATACGCTCCAGAAACCATACATAATCGCGATCGCAACAGGGATGCCAGTCATTGGCTTTACTGTGAGTTCCCCGATAGCATCCTTAAGCGAGTGCTTATACGCACCAAACGTCACAGTCTCCTTTGATATCCTATCGATCAAGTCCCATCGTTCCCCAGTGCTAAGTTTCATGCCGCACCTCCTGCGTCTGCCGCGCTTTCCGTATCCGAAGCTGTCGCAGCATTCGCGATAATATCATCCACATTGACAGGTTTCGCATCTTTGAGCCTCGATACAAGTTCTTTGATCCCTTCGCCTGCGATTGCAACGGTTGAAACCACTGGAATTCCAATAATCCGCTCTAACCTGTCAGCATCGATCACGATATTCTTATCTTCGGCAACATCCCGCATATTAAGGGCAATTACCAAAGAGTACCCCTCCTCGATGATTTCCATAGCTAGATAAAGCCCGCGTTCGATCTTGGATGCATCGATTACCGAGATCACCTTTGCATCCCGATTCTCGTGCAGCATCGAAACAGCGACCTCCTCTGCCCGGTCCTTCGGGTCAAGAGAGAATGTTCCTGGCACATCCACGATCTCGATGTCCTCACCCTCGATCTTCATCCATCCTTTCGTGTAATCTACCGTTGTTCCTGGATAATTCGACTCAGTGACGTTCGCTCCGGTCAGACGATTGAAAAAGACGCTTTTGCCTACGTTGGGGTGCCCCATCAGAAGAATCCTCATTTCGTCACCTCTACAACGATTTTTCCTGCCATGTCCAGCCCCAGCGAGGTCTCTGCCCCTTCAACAACCACATCAACAGGACCTTTGATCGGCTGTTTCGTAACCATCCTGAGCATCTTACCGACCCTGATGCCCATACCGGCAACCCGTTTCTGCAGATCTTTCTCGATCTCTGTTACGGCGCCCTGTTCATTATAATTCATCTCAGATAATTTCTTTTCCATTCTATCACATCATACTAACTTGTATCTTTCGCGCCATCCCGCGGCCGATCGAAACCGTGTTTCTATCGACCTCTATCGTAACAGGACCGTGTCCATTGGAGATTACACGCACGACGCTACCCTCGGAGATCCCCATCAGGTTCAATTTCTGTCTGACGCCGTGACCACCTCCGATCTCTATAATTCTTGCGGGAATGTCTGGTTTTAGTTGTGACAAGTTCGTATCGCTTGAATACATCTCGGTTCACCTTACAAGTTGACTTACAAACATAATCAGACGCTGTTAGGTGTGCAAGTACCCTACCCTAACAAAAGTAGGTTTTTTCCGAAAAACCTAACATTGGGGCGAGGAAGAGCGTTTTGATCCGGAAGTGCTGGATCGATAAAAAGTTTGAATAGCACTGAGCTTTTAGATAGTTTCGACCATGAGCAATCCGATATTCACACACATCACAGACGACCGTGCAGCGATGGTGGACATCAGCGAAAAGGACACGATCACCAGACGTGCCGTTGCAGCCGGCAGAATCGCGCTTCGACGTGAGACGATCGCAGCAATCAATAGAGGTAGCGTCGAGAAAGGAAACGTGCTTGCAACAGCAAGGATCGCCGCGATAATGGCAGTCAAGGCGACTCCAGCCATGATCCCGATGTGCCACCAGATCCCGATCACAGGAATCGATGTCAATTTTGAGATTACTGACGATGCGATTCATGCGCTTGTGGAGGTGAAGTCGGTCGGGCGCACCGGAGTTGAGATGGAAGCACTCTCCGGGGTGAGCGCCTGCCTTTTAACGATATGGGACATGGTCAAGTCTGCAGAGAAGGACGAGACCGGGAATTACCCGGATACCGCGATTCGGGATATCAGGGTGGTTGAGAAGGTGAAATACCGTGCACATCAAACCGGAGATCCGAATCCTCGCAATCGATGACTCCGCGCTTTTAGGCGAGCGCATCATGATCGTTGGCGTGGTCTTCCGGGGTGGGGCATGGATGGATGGCGTGCTCAGGTCCGAGATTGCACGGGACGGGCTGGACGCAACCGATGCGATCGTAGAGATGGTGACCGGAACTCGTCATTACTCACAGATCCGCGTGATCATGCTCGATGGCGTGACATATGGCGGGTTTAATGTGGTTGACATAACCGAGTTGCAGAGGCGAACCGGGCTGCCCATAATCGTTGTGATGCGTGCCGAGCCGGATATGACGCGGATCAGGGATGCGCTGCAAAATCTCCCGGACGCTGATCAGCGGTGGCAATCAATCCGGAATGCTGGCGCGATTTCGGAGATTAATGTGCATGAGGGTTCGCTGTATATTCAGTGCGCAGGAATCGAGGTTACGGATGCGAGGAAGATCGTGCAACTCGCAACGACCCACAGCCATATCCCGGAGCCGCTTCGTGCTGCGCATCTGATCGCAACGGGGATTGTGTGTGGGGAGTCGCGGGGGCAGGCGTGATCTTCGATTCGTCGGTACGCGGGGGATGATTTTATATGGAATTATTGTTATTTTAATTTGTATGCAGGGTTGGAAAAAAAGGATATCCAAATTGGTTCAATGTGCTCGGAAGAATCGGTTGGTTCAATGGTTCGAGGGGGAGGACGTGTCGATGCAGTATCTTATTCTGTTCATTGTACTTCTAATACCGATTCTTTTTTGGAATGTTTGGAACATTTGTTGTTTTGATTCTTTTGAGATTAACGATACCAGCGCCAGATATCTACTTAGTGCCCTTGTTCAGGGTCAGGCTGCAATCATCGCCGTTATTGTAACATTAACGCTGGTTGCGGTTCAAATTATCGCTTCTACGTACTCGCCGCTAGTTATTGATATTTTCAAAGAGAATAGGGTTATGTGGTGGCTCTTTGTTTTGTATGGTTGTAACTACTCAGGTATGTTGATCGGTCTCCCGATTGCGATCCTGTATCTTCTGGCAAGAAAAATAACCGCGGAGGGCGCAGAGAAACGCGGAGCACTTAACCGTTTATTTTCCATCTGCGCCCCTCTGCGTACTCTGCGGTTACATTCCCTGTTGGTTGCAGTATGCTCCATGTCCTGGAGAGTTCCTGCATAGTGAAGTCCCCTGAATAGTGGTTTTTTGGTACCTGAGTAGTTACAAATCTCAGGGGTTTTATCACTGCAACACGAGATACCAAAGACCCATGACTTCACAACCATGCCACATACCAAAAACACTGAAGGGAGACAAGCTCACCAACAAATTGTTAAGGGGATATGCGAGCGGGAGTGTGGGAAGTGGGGAGTGGGGGTTAGTGTGGTTAAAAAAGGTTTTAGAAACCCGCTCGCATAGTATATCACTATACGGGATG
>JAYELB010000020.1:0-5854 GCA_034717055.1 Methanobacteriota archaeon | reverse complement strand
CTGATAGGTGGGGTTCATAATCGGACTAATGAAACCAATACACTGAACTGATCCGGTTTTTGTTTCGTTCAGTATTTGATGCAAAGATCTTACAAAAGGTGATCGCCTATTGATATTTGTGAAACACTCCGTATTCAGCACGCTGCTTATCTGTTGTATACTGAGGACGGGATGACAAAAAGGAACAAAAATGGCAAGGTTTTGGGACGTGGAACTCGCCCGGATATGGGGAGTTTTCATCACCCCAGGCATTTGGTAGTCACCTGGGTTTATTCCGGGCAGAAAGCCAGGTAATGTCCGCTAATCCACAAACAACAAGGGCAACAGTTGCCGCAATCAGTGCCAGATGTACTGGGGGAAATCCCACCAAACTCCCTATCCCTGCCACCACGCCACCGCCAACACCACCTATGATTCCGGCGATCACGTCTCTTCGCCCATCCAATGGCTGCTGTTTCGGTCCGGACTGGTCGATTAATAAACTCATCGGATGATATGTATGTAACCAACAGTACTTAAATGTTTCGATTAATCGAAAGATTTAATGATGAACTGCGAAACATAGGAATGCCGCAATCGCTGTGTAAAATTAAGTGGGGTGTGGTGATACTTTTCATTGTCAACATCTTATAGGTCGGACACAATGTGACCGACCAGCCCCTGAAAATACTCCAGTAATCTGAAGTAGGAATCGCGCATAATTAATCTGAACAAAATTGATTTCTTCGCGGACATGCTCTGCACCTCCAAAAAAACCATTCTCTGTGCTCTCTGCGATTTTATTTCTTATAATATATTCTTTAAATTATCTTATAGATTAAACCACAGAGGGACACAGAGATTACGAATTTTGTGATGAAATGGGTCAGCAGGAGGCAGTTTCGAGATATATTACCTTAAGTGTACAGGTTATTCATGCGCGGTTACTTAGTCCTACTTTGTCACATTACAGACAAATCAACAGCAGTCTGTGGCATGACCTCAAACCGTTTGGAGAACAAAACCAACATCAAGCGCCTGAATGGGTGGTTAATCTGACAAAGTAGTAATAGCTATAGCACGATCACAAACGTACTCCCGTGCCCAACCTCGCTCTCCGCCTCGATGCTGCCGCCATGCCCCTTGATAATTCCTTTGCAGATCGCAAGCCCGAGGCCCGTGCCGCCAGCCTCGCGCGTCAATCCGGAATTCACCTGGTGGAATTTGTCGAATATCCGGCCCAGTTCGTCTGACGGGATTCCGATTCCGGTGTCGCTGACCCTAATCTCGGGATGTCCTGCTACCATCCGCACCTGAATACGAATCTCGCCTTTCTCAGTAAATTTAAGCGAATTTCCGATGAGATTTACAAAAACCTGTACCAACCGGTCGCGATCTCCAGCGATCACAAGTGCTTCTCCTTCCAGATCGGTGTGAATGGAAATACCTTCCCTCTCTGCGATGTCTCTCATGCTTCTGACCGATTCCCTGATGATGTCGTATAGATCTACAGGTTCAAGATTAAATTTCAGAGTCCCAGTCTCGATTCTCGATATATCAAGGAGATCGGTTACGAGCCTGCTCTGTCTCTCAATATTACGGTCAACGATCTCGAATAACTCGTCTCTCGTACGGATGTCTTTCTCTGAGCCGGAAAGTGGTCTCAGAACATCCATTGAAAGTTTTATCGCTGTGAGCGGAGTCTTCAGTTCATGTGATGCCATCGAGACGAACTCGGATTTTAGCCGGTCCAGTTCCTTTAATTTTGTGTTTGCAGACTCAAGTTTTATATTTGACTTTTTCAAGTCCTCCGTTGTCCTTTCGACCTCGTTCTCCAGCTCCCTGTTCCATCTGGAGAATATCAGAACGATGCTCCCACCTCCAGCAAGGATGATTGCAACGACGATTGTGATGAACAGGATCTGCTTTCTGTAGACCGAATGCACCAGCGCGCCCACATCGCTTGCAGGAACACTTGTGGCAACCGACCAGACGTGGTTATGCCAGATGACGGGCGTGTATGCCACGATCCGCCACTCTCCGGAAGATTCGTCGAAATAATATCCAGTACCTTCCGTTTCCTGCATCTGCTCCGATAAAATTTCTGCGTATGACGAATCATTGGTACAGAAACTCCCGATATACTTTTTACCGATCATCTCCTTATGCGCGCTATCATACAGGGATCGCCCTATAATGGTGATCATGTAGACCTGCCCATGCCCATCAGGAATTACATCGGCGAGATACCGCTCAGAGAGTGTGGCTATATCAATGGTTGCAAAGACGACTCCTTTGAATTCGCCGTCCGAATAGACCGGCACTCCGATGTGCGACCCGATCCCGCCCTGAACCAGCAGCAGCGGGTTGGTGGTGTAGGTCTCTCCGGTCTCCATGGCACGGTCGAATGATGCGTTCTTCTTTGTTGCATAAAGATCAAGACCTATTGCCACATCTTCTACAGGATAGCCAGTCACGATCACACCTTCGCTGTTCGCAAACCCGATCGATGAAAGCCCCCTGGATCTACTATAAACCGTCATAAAATGCGATGTCATGTTCTCCGGAGACTCATCGGCAATTTCTTCTGCCAGCACCTCGATAAGAGCAGTCCTCTCCTCGAGAAAGCCCTCGATTCCGACCGCCGCCTGCCGTGTGAGTAGCAATTGCTGCTGGGTGAACTGCTGCTGCACAATATCCCCCACTTCGTGGTTGGTGACCTGTCCGAACCATGCTACCACAATGATGAGGATAGCGACAACGGCAAGGGTGGCGAATTTTTTATGGGACATAGGCAGGTACACCGGATACGAGCAGTGGAATACAGGCGGCTGGAGGAGTACCGACAGCTGGATGCAAGTGCCATTTGGTAAGCCCCGCACCACCAGAATGACATCTACAACTTAAATGGGCCCGCTGAGATTCGAACTCAGGACCTCCGCCATGTCAAGGCGACGTCATAACCGACTAGACCACGAGCCCATGAGCCGTAGTGAATCATAAGTGGATGGATAGCAATATAAACATTACGCGAACAAAACCAGACGATGGAATGCGAACTACGTGACGATGTGCTGACGGCAGGGAGTGATGCGGTCGAAGAGCTATATGATCGTGGCTTCTACGGGCGAGTAAAGGGCGGAAAACTCGAACTGTCCTTGATCGAGGGAGCTTATCTGCTTTCCCGCGGAAAGGTAGAAATATTTTCAGACAAAAAAGCTCTCGACTTCAAAGCGTTCTTTGAGATCGCATCAGAGCGTGTCAAGGACTTCGAACTCGGGTACATCGTCTTTAAGGACCTGCGCGAACGTGGGTACTATACAAAGATGAGCCCGATCGGATTTCGGATATATCCAAGAGGCGGGCACCCCGGAAAGACGCCGGCTCATATCTTTATCTATGTGATATCGGAGCGGGCGCATCTTCCGCTGCAACGCGTGATCTCGGAACTTAACAAGGCAGAGAATGCAAGAAAACGGTTGATACTCGCGATAGTCGATGAAGAGAGTGATATAACATTTTATGAACTGAAGAAAATAATTATGTCAGGCGGGCAAGCCGAACCGGATGCCAGCGGCGCGGGAACGCCTGCAGCTGCAAGTCTGATCAACGACCGAACGATCGTCTGGGAGCCTGCGATTGCCGATTTTCTTCACCAGAATTACTTTTTCGGAAAGAAACTCGATGAACTGCGCCTCCAATTATCATTAGTCGAGTCAGGATACCTCCTTTCCAGGAAGTGGATTCGGATCGAGCATAAGAACGCAGCTGAGTTCAATGAATACGCTGAAGGGGTCGAACCTGGATATGCGCTGAAATACCTGGTTTACTCGAACCTTCGGGACCGCGGATTCGTAGTCAAGACCGGATTTAAGTTCGGGACTCACTTTCGCGTCTATAAGAAATTTAAAACCGATACGCACTCAGAGTACCTTGTGCACACCATCGCGTCCGCTTATACTTTCGCGCTGCCCGAACTCTCGCGCGCTGTGCGCATCGCAAACACCGTTCACAAGCGGATGGTCTTTGGCTATCCTGATGAGGGCGCAGGAGCTGAAACCGGAGGGGTTGGATACGGTGGGGTCGGATACGGTGGGGTCGGATATGTCGAGATTGGCTGGATCAGATTATGACTTGATAAATTATGGTTGATATGATGGATGTGGCCAACATGACTAATATGATAAATACGATTCGGAACCGGGCGAAGGCGTGCAGAGCGCGCGTCGGAATCGGCATCGCAGACGGTACGGCGAGCAAGTCTGTGATCGTGGATATCGAGAGCGCATGCGGGTTCGCAGATATTGTGCTGATCGGGGACGAAAGTGAGATATCTGCAACTGGCACCGATCTTGAGATCATCCATTCGGATAAGCCGGAAGTTGAACTGGTGGACAGACTCGTTAGCGGTCGGATCGATGCCGCTGTCCGCGGCACTCTTGGTGCCACAGGGACTCTCGGATACTTAAAAAGCGTGCTTGGAGTTTCGAAACTTGCGAGACATGCGCTCCTCACAACTGCGGATGGTGTCCCGTTCTTCCTTGTGCCGGTCGGGATCGATGAAGGAAATTCGGTGGCAGACAGGGTCGATCTGGTATCCAAAAGCGTAAATGCCATAAGGAGATTTGGGATAACAGAAAAGGTGGCTGTTCTTTCAGGCGGCAGATTTGAGGACGCGGGCAGGAGCGAGATCGTGGACCGGAGTCTTGCTGATGGCGAAGTCGTCGCAGAGCGACTCTGTGAACGCGGGATCGATGCGAAACATTACGGGATTTTGATCGAGGATGCGATCAGGGATGCAAACGTCATCGTTGCGCCTGACGGGATCACAGGAAACCTGATCTTTCGCACACTTGTGTTTCTTGGAGGTGGTGGCGGATTTGGCGCACCTGTGCTTGCGGATCTGATCTTTGTGGACACGTCACGGGTGAAGGTGAAGTTCTCGGACGCAATCATGCTTGCAAGCGCGCTTGTGTGGGGTGCGGAGTTGTGATTATTTGTTGCAGCGACAGGACGGGTTTTTCGAGCGAATTACAGATTATTCTATAATGGTGATCGGTTGTGAGAATTGTATGAGTTTTTGGAGATTCTATCAAGATTATACAATCTCCCAGCCTCCAGCAATTTTTTCTCCCTCTTGCTTTCTCAGGATCTTCCAAAACCTCTTTTAGGGTGTCACAAACTTTTTCAAACTCTCGACGAGATTGTAATCCCTCTAACAAGCTACAAAACTCCTCTCTGTTTGTTGCAATGAAATCTCCTATTTCGCATTTTTTATAACCTCTTCCACAGCTTAAGTCCAAAGAATATGTTTCGTTCTTGACGATCTCTTCTTTCGCCAACCCACATTCTGTTTCATCGATGGATTTAACGTCATAAAAGAAGTATTCGAGTAGTTCGCTCTCTATTAAGTCTTCCAGTCGCTCCAAAACCTTTTCATACTCGATATTATCCTGCTCGCACATCCCGGATAGGATTATATGAATGTGCTTTCTAAGTCTCGTTCTTCTTTCAGATAGGTAGCAATTCTAATTATGCCCCATTCACCCAAACTGTCGTATCGTTCACTCAAATTTTGGGCTCTCTGGTAATTCGAGTTGCACATATCCGTACTGTATCACACTACAAAACAAAACCGCTATCATTCGCTTCAATAGGTGGTAAATCCGAAGAAGTCAAGAGTTGATCTTAAAAATTGTGGATTGGACTAAGGAAAAGCTTTTTATACAAGGTTACAATGTAACCATATATGAAACGGGAAAATGTGCTATTAGTCCGAGTAGATGATCATGTTTATGATAGAGTGGAAGACATAGTAGATGATTCAAGAGATTTAGGTATGACGAAGTCAGAATGCATATATACAATACTTAAA